>JAAZYG010000029.1 GCA_014239775.1 Candidatus Uhrbacteria bacterium
GTGTTTATTTTTTATTTATTGTTTATGAGGTGTGTTTTATTCATGCAGGATACTAGTATACATGTTATAATTTTATTAAATAATACTTATTAAATGAGTTTACGATTTAATATTTTGAAGAGATTTTTTGGAGTGGTTGTGCTGACGATTTGTATTTTCGGGTTAAGTCAATTATTGATGATAAATAGTACACAAGCAGTTTCAGGTGCTTTAGATGAAAATGAGTGTCATTGTTATTGTAAAGGTGAATATGGAGCAAGTTATGCTGGAAAGGCAACTATAAATGCTTCTACCCCAGATGAACAAAAAAATACTTGTAAAGGCTTATGTGACTATGTTGGTCGACCGTTGCTCGTTTGTTCAGAAACAATGGAAACAAATCCAGTAAATAATCCAACATGCTTTAAAGAATCTCAATGTACAGACTCTAAAAGTAGCGGTGGTTATGATGGTTTGTGGGATGGTAAGCCTGCCGAAGATTGTTTGGATGATTATCGAAAATGTTATGCAAAAACTAATAATAATAAAATTTGGTTAAACGTACCTATTTTACAAGTTAAACAGGTTAAGGATGTAAGTAAGTATATTCGGGTTGTTTATGAGTGGATGGTTAAGTCGGGTATTATTATTTCAATAGTATTAATAATGGTTGGTGGAATGCAGTATGCATTTGGTGCGATAACACCAGAACAGATAAGTAAAGCTAAAAAAAGAATCATCAATTCTATTATTGGACTTGTACTACTTCTTGGGAGTTATTTATTGTTATTCACCATAAATCCACAATTGTTAAATTTAAAGGTTCCAAGTCTCCCTTTGGTTAAGGCAATTATTTTACCTGATAATCAGAGTTGTGGGGAGTATAAGGCAAATGGTTACGTGATTAGACCACCTACACCTGGTAAGTGCGGAGACACAGCTACTTTGGTTACAGATCCTAGCGGAAATAGTGTGGCCCCAGGTTTTTTGTGTAATTGGACAAAATGTGATGATCCAGACAAAAGATGTGGACATACTGGTGGAAAGTCAGAATGTTTAAAATGTGAAGATATTACAGAAGAAAATAGTTTAGGCATCACACCTTCGGCTAATTTATGTACTGCATTGAGTCGTGATACAGAGGGTGGTAAACAAGATATTTGTATATGGACAAAAGATTCTAAATTAAATAAATCGACTATTGAGACAGGTAATATGCATGGTGCTTGTGCAATGATGAAGTTAGATTGTGGCAGTATTTCATCATGCGATGACTATGACGATGAGGTTACATTAAGTAATGGGTATGCACAAAATGTTGAGTTAGATCAATTAGAAAGTACAATGTCTTTTTATGGAAACATGTCACTTTCAAAGATGTGTGTTGCGGATCCTTGTGGAATTGAGCGTAGATTCGGCGTTACATGCTATATGAATGGGTCTGATGCGTGTGATACAGAAGGGACCCCACGACAGGGTGCTAATTGGGACGTAAAGTGTGGTGCATGTGCAATGTGTGGTGTTGGTTGGTTGGAGCTGTGTGATGCAGATGACGAAGATGAGTGTCCTCAGAAGTATTGTGACAATAAAGGTGGTGATTCTGAGTGTGTTCCTAGAGACTGTTGTAACTCGGGTAGTGGTTGTTAGCTTTGTTTTTTATACGGTAAAAATTTATTAGTATTTTATATGCAGGAGCAAGACGAGATCCATAATGAAAGAAATTGGGTTGCCACAGTAGCGACATTTATTGTGTTGTTGTTGGTTTCTTTATTTTTGTGGCGTGTTGTTTATTACGTAAATCTTATTCAGAGTGGATCGATCGACAAAAGCTCACCACAACTAGTAGGTTCGTTTACTTCAAGCTTAAGACTTGCGTCGGAACAAATTCCAGAAGGTGAATTTGATGTTGTTACAGTAGATGATCCTTTTTTAGGTGCTGAAAATTCAAAACTTACCATTGTTGAGTTTGCAGATTTCGGATGTCCATATTCTCAAGCATCGTCACTTATAATGCGTAAACTTTCAACAGAGAATCCTGATAAAATACGCTATATTTATAGAGATTTTCCTTTAATTGAGATTCATCCTTTGGCTCAAAAAGCTTCAGAGGCCAGTCATTGTGCAAAAGATCAGAATAAGTTTTGGGAATATCATGATAAGTTGTATCAAAATCAAAATGATTTATCTCAAAAAAGGTTGTATCAGTTTGCACAAGAGCTGGGTCTAAATTCTGGTAGGTTTAAATCTTGTTTGGATTCAGATAAATATAAGGATGAGGTGAAAAAAGATTTTGATGATGGTGTGCGTGCTGGTGTACGTGGAACACCAACATTTTTTATAAATGGGAATCGTATACCTGGAGTAATACCAGAAAAAGTTTTAAATGAATTATTAGCAGCAGTAGCATTGTCAGAATATGTACCGTAAATTATTTAGTCTAATCATATCTTTGTCATTTATCTTTGGTGGTGTTTTGTATACAGCGCCAGATAATATTATTTCTGCTCAAGAAAGGAAATGTGATTGTTATTGTACAGGATCAATAAGTCCTAAGGGTGTTAAAAAAGTAAAAAGTCAAACAACTAGTAGTGATTGCGCGAAGGTTTGTAGAGCAAAAAATGAGGTAGTAGCTGTTTGTGCATATTCTCCAAAAGACGCTCCGTCTAATAGTGTTTCTTGCTTTACTCAAGAGCAGTGTTCTAATCATTTTCCTAATGATCATCTATTGTTTACAAGTACGTTTGGTACAGAACAGCCATCAGATTGTCCAACCGGTTATCATCGTTGTTATTCTAAGAGGAAACCTGGGGCTGCAGAAGTTAATTTAAATGTTTCAATTGGAGCAGTTAAGTCAGTAAAAGATTTGGGGGAATACTTACCA
>JAAZYG010000042.1 GCA_014239775.1 Candidatus Uhrbacteria bacterium
CAATTGTCAATTTGGCTACGGAGTTAGCTACTGATAAAATTCACCAGTATGGACAAAACTCTTTTCGTTTGTACAAGCTGCCTACTCCAAAGAAGGGACAGGTTATAGGATTACTCGGAAGAAATGGAATGGGCAAGAGTACAGTCATCAATATTTTATCAGGAAATCTAAAACCTAACTTGGGAAGATATTCTGAAGAGCCAGAATGGGATGAAATTTTAGAATTTTATAGTGGGACTGAATTAAAGTCACATTTTGAAAAGATCAAAGATAATAAAATTAGTGCTTCAATAAAACCACAACAGGTTTACAACATAGCTGAAATGTTTGATGGTACAGGAAAGGAACTGCTTGAAAAATATGATGAGAGAGGTGTTACAAATCAATTAATCAAAGCTTTAAGCTTGCAAAATTCAGTAGAACAAAATGTGAGGGAGTTAAGCGGGGGTGAATTACAAAGGTTAGCGGTGGCTGTAGCGTCAGCAAAAGATACAGATTTTTACTTTTTTGATGAACCATCATCATATAACGATATTTTTCAACGCACAGCTGTTGCAAAAGTAATTCATGACCTAGCAAAAATTGGTAAGAGTGTGATGGTAGTTGAACATGATCTAACGTTACTAGATTATGTAAGTGATTTTATTGAGGTTCTTTATGGAGTTTCTTCTGCATATGGCATAGTATCTAGTGTATTATCTACCAAAGTTGGAATTAATGTATTTCTTGACGGTTACCTTCCAAATGAGAATGTTAGGTTTCGGGACAAGAAATTTTCTTTTGATGTTTCATCATCTACGGGGCAGTTCACAGCGGAAAATATCACCATAAAATATCCTACTCTTGAAAAAAAATATCCAAACTTCTCTGTTACTATTGAAGCGGGACAAGTACGAAAAGGAGAGGTACTAGGTGTCATGGGTGCAAATTCTCTAGGTAAGACAACAATGATGAAAATGATTGCAGGTGTGGAGAAACCAGATCTAGGAAATGTGAATAAGAAGATTAAGATTTCTTACAAACCACAATATTTATCAAATAATAGTGATGTCGATGTTGTTTCGGTGTTAAACACAGCAAATGAAGGATTGATTGAAGGTAGCCAAGAAGAGGAACAGATAGTTGAACCACTTAAAATTAAAAAGCTGTATAGTAAATCAATCAAAAATTTGTCAGGTGGGGAACTTCAAAAAGTTTCAATTATTACGTGTCTTCTTCAAAAGGCTGAACTTTATGCTTTAGACGAACCTTCTGCCTTTTTAGATGTAGAAGACAGAATAGCAGTTGCTAAGTTTCTGCAACATTTTACTAGGTCATATGGAAAATCAGCTATGGTTATTGACCATGATCTCCAATTATTGGATCTTGTATCTGATTCAGTGGTTATATTTGAAGGAACTTCTGGTATTAGCGGACATGCATCTTCTCCACTATCAAAAGTAGATGCAATGAACAAATTCCTCAAATCGCTAGATATTACATTTAGGAGAGATGAAAAGAGCAGAAGGCCACGAGTTAATAAAGAAGATAGCAGATTGGACAAAACACAAAAAGCATCATCAAATTTTTACTACTAAAATGTCACGAATGTTAAAAAAAACATTAGAGTCAGTTCTTTCTACAAAAGAATCAGATGAACTAATTTCAGCTTTTGATCAAATTGGTCATATTATAATAATAAGAATACCTGACTCACTAACATCAAAGAAAAAATTAATTGGTGAAACACTTTTGGATCAAGTAAAAAGTGCCAAGTCTATTTTTTATCAGTCATCTTCTGTCGATGGGGAATTCAGAACAAGGGATTTAGAAATATTAGCTGGAGAAGATAAAACAGAAACTGAATACAAGGAATCTGGATGTAGGTTTTTTGTTGACGTTCGAAATGTATTCTTCTCTCCAAGATTATCATCAGAGCGGACACGAATTGCAGAATTTGTTAATAATGATGAAGTGGTAGTTAACATGTTTGGTGGAGTAGGTATATTTTCAATTATTGCCGCAAAACTGAAAAAATGCACTGTGTTCAATATTGACATAAATCCATTTGCTACAAAATTATGCAAGAAAAATATAGCAATTAATAGACTTGTAGGAAATGTCATATCCATCCATGGTGATGCTTCTCAAGTAATTAACAGTCAACTATAAAACAAGTCAGATCGAACACTCATTTTACTTCCTGAAAAATCAGATGAATTTCTAGACTCGGCTATCCTATCAACAAAAAGTGGTGGTATCATTCACTACTATTCCCACATTCATGCAGATAAAAAATCAGATGCTGCAAAACTATCAGAACAACATTATATGCAAATAACACCCGTAAAATCAACAATACTAGGATCCAAAATAGTTAGGCCTGTTGGTCCCAGATTTTATCAAACTGTAGTTGATGTGAAAATAAAAAAGTAAAGTTATTTTTCTTCGTCTTGGATGATTGACGATGGCGAAGATTTTGTAGTAGCCATCATATATCCTATCCAAGAAATTACACCTAGAACTCCTCCAACAACCATTAAAAGAGATAATTGTAAAACAATTGGGCTCCACTCGGATAACATTAGAAGGTATGCATATACAAAAAATGCAGCTATAGCTAATGTGAAAACAAGTATGCCCTGGGCTTTGCGTTTTGACATTAAGAAGTAAAAACTAGTTCCTATTTTTAATTTTAATTATTATTATTGCTGGCGCTACAAAATACATTCCTATGTTAAGAAGTATGATTCCAATTCCATATCCTAGCATTTCTGATTCTGAATCAATATCAACATAGTTTAGAATAGCTAATGACGTCAACATCGGAGTTAACGCAAGTTTGACAGTTTCCTTAAAGGCTGGATTTTCTCGTTCATAATCTGCTATTGCTGGTGAGAATGAATAGTAAAATTGGTTAAAACCAGTCATAAATGCAGAGCCAGATTCTGTTTGTAATACCTTGTTATCACGAATCTCCCTTAGGAATTGAACTTGCGGAGCCATTTCAGAACCAAATGCTGCTGTAGCTATGAGACAGCCACCACCTTTCTTTTCTTCAGATGATTGTGATGTCATCATTGGTTCTGGTTCAATCTCAGGTTC
>JAAZYG010000044.1 GCA_014239775.1 Candidatus Uhrbacteria bacterium
ATCCTTTACAAGCACTGCACCAACTGGAAATAAAGAATCACCCGAACACTCTTTTTGTGCATTGAAAGCCTCTTTAATAAACTTATTATCAAGAGAAACAAAAATGATCTCACGACCTTCTGGCAGATATGTGTATTTGATTTCAATCATAGATAATGCTCATATTATCATATATTTAAAAAACTTATGAACGATAATGAAAATCAAAAAATGCTCGAGAATATAGGAAAAGATATGGCTATATTACTCCATAATTCAAATCTACCTGATGATGTAAAACAAGCATGGTCTGTTGTAATACCACATATGTCAGCTGAACAAATAGATAGATTGTCTAAATTACTTGCTCAACGAATCAAAAACTAATATGTCAGAACGACTAGGATACAATCCTGAAAGCAACCCAAAAGAACAACCATCTGAACGGGCTGGAGAAATTCTAACCAACGCTTTAGATGCAGTACTTAACACAGCTGGACTGTCCTCTATTAGAAACATAGGTGTTGGCCTTAGAACAGCATATGATCGTGCACAAACAATAAGCAGAGAAATCGCTTCTGGTGAGCGAACAGATGGTTTCATGCAAGAATACTTTGTAAATGGCTTTAAAGAAACATGGGACAAACTACGCATGCACGAAGGTGCAACAACAACAGATAAAATACTGAATGCGATTGATTCATTAACTGTAGCTCTAAATTATGGCAACATAGCCCTAGGACAATCAAAAAAATCTATCGATTCGACAGACATTGATCTTGCACTTGACGGTCTTGAAACTCAACCAGCTTAAACCTCCTGTAAATGTAGCAAAACCGAATGCTCGCCCAACCGTGTTGAGTTGACCAACTTAAGGTTAACTCTATCAAATCCATGTGCAAATGGAACACCTTTACCAAACAAAACTGGTTCAATTGTCAAAAAATAATCTGTAATCAGACCTTCTCTAATAAAAATACTATAAACAGAAGAACCTCCTGCTACAACAACACTCTCATGACCTTCCTTTTTAAGACGTGCCAAAAGTTCATTAGGTTGTTGTTTAGTAAATTCAACACCATTCACACTATAATCTTCAGGTGAATAAGTCATAACAATAAGCCTACGATCTTTTAAAGGCCGACCTATAGTATTAAATGTTTTGGAACCCATAATAACTACACCGCTTTCTTTTGTTTTTTCAATAAAAAAACGAGTATCCTCTTTGGATGTCCAATCAAGTGAGTTTTGTTCTGCTGATTCAGCAATTTTCCCATCAACAGACATTGCTGCAATTAAAATTACCTTCATAATGCTATTTTCATTTTTTTTACTGGTGACGCTGGATCATACTGCTCTTTAAACATTGAAAACATTTCATGAACAAGTTCTGAATCTCCATTCAATGCACGTTTAAATGAATCCTTTGGAAGTTTACATATAATCTCATTATGAACATGACCTTCCCTATTTATCAACTCATTAACCTGACTATAATGATTCTCATAAATATGCGCATGTGAAATAGAAACCGTAAGTTTCCCTACTTCAACACCCAACTCTTGAGCAAGCATGGCCTGCAAAAGAGCAAATCCAGCCGTATCGTGTGGATTACCCAGCATCATGTCATTTGAACGAATAATTAAGTGTAAATTTAATTTATTATTAATTATATTAACTGTCCAACAAAAAGGACAAGGAACATTTTTCTTTTTTGGCGCAATAAGACCATCGGTTGCAGGGTCCCACATTACAACAACCCCTTGGCGTGAAGAAGGCTCCTCTTTTAAATGCTTT
This sequence comes from Candidatus Uhrbacteria bacterium, assembly GCA_014239775.1. Lineage (GTDB taxonomy): Bacteria > Patescibacteriota > Patescibacteriia > UBA9934 > GWF2-40-263 > JAAZYG01. Next base: position 1,777 of record JAAZYG010000044.1, read on the forward strand.
ACGAGGTCCAACAACTGATCTCTGCCGAAATACTTTCTCCACCTATATCCATAAGCAGCTTCGATTGTTCCATCTTCCTCTGCAAAATCATCCCAAATTTTTGTAAACTGACGTAAAAAATCTAAATCCTTTGATCCTGTTATCATCCATACAACTTCTGCACAAAATAAACGCACAGGAATTTTTCTAATTGTAAGTAAAGGAAAACCATTTGCTGGATAAAGCTCATACGTCATACCAGGCAAAGCCTTTGTACTAAGACCAGTACGTGCAGAAAAAATATCATCACCCTTGTGATAAACATTTAAAATCATATCCATATAAACTTTATCGAAGCTTGTCATATTAACCTTAATTTACCAGAAGATTGAATCCATTTCCAACTAACGCAATTTCAGTTAAAATAGCATCATTATGAAAATACCTGTGGAAATCTTTAAAACTCACCCAGATGCTCAAATACCACAATATGAAAGCACTGGTGCATGTGCATTCGACCTATCACCTATAGAAGACGCAACAATTGCACCAAATGAAATAGTCAGGCTTAAAACAGGCTTAGTTATTTGTGTACCTGAAAATTATACACTTATACTTGCAGCACGTTCATCTACTCCTAAAAAATATGGAGTAAATATACCGCAAGGATTTGGAATTGTTGATACAGACTACTGTGGCCCAACAGACGAAATTCTTTTACAACTCAGAAACTTTTCAAATCAAACAATACAAATCAAAAAAGGACAACGTATCGCACAAGGAATGTTTGTTCCAGTAATAAAAGCTCAATTTAAAATAATAGAAAATATATCAAAACCAGACCGTGGCGGGTTCGGATCAACAGGTTAATTTGCTATAATATACTATGAATCGTAAAGGATACTTCATCATAATTGATGGCATCGCTGGTAGTGGAAAATCCACCATAATCAAAGCTGTTCAAAAGAATTTTATTAATTCTAATAAGAAAATATTTAAATTATCTGACTGGACACACGCCGAACCACCAAAATTTGAAGACATTTCTGATTTTGATGTTTACTTTACTTACGAACCAACAAGACACTGGATTGGTGCTGCAATCAGATATGAACTATCTCGAGAAGACGATTTATACGGAGGAGAAGAGCTTGCACACGCATTTTCACTCGACAGACAAATAATGTATAAACGCCTTATCCTACCAGCACTCAATGCTGGAAAAATAATAATTCAGGATAGAGGAATCTCCACATCATTGGTATATCAACCAATAATGCCGCAAAGTATAAGTATAGAGACAATCAGAAATCTTCCAGGAAATAAATTGGCTATCAAACATGCACCTGATACACTTATCTTAACAAAACTATCTGCTGAAAATGCGTTTCAACGAATACAAAACAGACAAGATGAGCTTAAAGGAGTGTTTGGACAACTAAATTTTCTTAAAAAATTAGAAAAACGCTTTTCAGAAAAATGGTTAATTGAAACCTTTGAAAAACAAGGAACTGAAATAGTACACCTAGATACAAGCAGTGAACTTAGCAAAACAATAAACGAGACAAATAAAATCATAAATAAAATACTTACAAAAAATTTTTATGCCTAATAAACTAATATCAATAGGTGAAATTATAGATAGATCCATAAATATCTATCAAAAACACTTTGCAAATCTAATCAGCATATCCTCATGGATGTTAATTGTAGTAATTTTAAATATTATTGCACTTGGACTATATCCATCAGCTGGAAAAATGATTACTTCAGAAGTCTTAACATCAACAGAATCAGCTGGAGTAATAATATATGCACTGACAAACTTTATAATTTCACCGATAATTGCAATATTTATTTTAGTCATGCTTGTCAGAGCATTAAAAATGGTTTTAGCAGGAAAAACCATAGATATAAGCAAAGTAATGCATGAAACAAAAACAAGAATAATACCCACAATTCTTATATCAATAATGGTTTTCTTTGTTGTACTTTTTGCATCAGTAATATCCTTTAGTCCTGCAGCAATACTTGCAATGATAAGCTTATGGACACAAAGCACGTTCTTGGTAACTGCAACTAATATACTTCTAATTATTGGTGTTTTTGCTGCATTAATACTTACAATCAAATGGTCTGTTCAATTCTATCTTGCCCCATACATTACAGCATCAGATGACATAAAAGGTAAAAAATCATTAATATACTCTCAAAAAATTACAGACAAGAAATTTTGGGGTGTACTTTTAAGATTAGTTCTTCCAAAAATAGTCTTTTTAATGATAGGTGTACTAATTATTCTGTTCTTTGGTTTTATCATGTCGATTGTTGCATCAACAATCTCAGGATTAAATCTCAATCTAGAACTTAGAATAATTACACTATCAGACACCATAGTTCCTATACTTGCAAGTATTTTTGTTCAACCACTTATCATAATCACAGACATGATTCTTCTAAACAACCTAAAAGGAAGTGTTGCAAAATAAATTATGGTATCACCCTTTGCACTCATTAAATCAAGTATTATTCAGTACAAAAAAAATGCTGTAACATATTTAGGATATACTGCATGGACACTCATACCAGCAACGGGAATCATTCTTCTACAAATTGCTCCTAAAACACCAACAACTTTTTTAATTCTATTTTTATTAACAATAACAGAAATTTTTTTGTGGGTATGGATTAGTATAATAATTATACAGCTAACAACCTCAACTAAACCCATAAACAAACTTGACCAGAACAAACTACAAATATCTTCAATTCAAAAAATGCACCCACTAATTTGGGTGGGTTTTATAGAACTACTTATAATAGCTGGTGGAACAATACTCTTAATAATACCTGGGTTAATATTCATGGTCTGGTATGCTTTTGCTCAATTATCTGTTGTACTAGACAACAAACGAGGTATGAAAGCCTTATCCTATAGCAGAGACCTCGTAAAAGGTAGATTTTTGTATACAGCGTATTCAGCAATACTAATACCGATTCTTATGATGTTGGTATATCTAATGATATTCTCTATTATAACCACACCTTTTTTCAGCATGTCTGGTCAAACAATTAATGACATACTTGAACTAAACGCAGCACCAATGTGGTTACAAAGCCTACAAATTGCAGGAGATGTGCTATTTATGCCTCTGATTATTATTTATACAACAAAACTATATCAACACATGAAAGACACATATAATTCCACAGGACTTGAAAAAGGAAGCAAGATTGCGTAATCTCAATGAGTTAAATTCCTTTTTTTTATTTCTATGATATACGAACCAGTAATAGGACTTGAAATACATATACAACTTAAAACAAAGACAAAGATGTTTTGCAGTTGTTCTGCAAATGAGTCTGCAACTTCACCAAATACAAACATATGTCCGATATGCCTTGGTCACCCCGGTGTACTTCCAGTCACAAATGAACAAGCTGTTAGGTTTGGGATACTTTTAGGAATTGCTTTAAATTGTAAAATTGCAAATAATTCAAAATTTGATAGAAAAAATTACTTTTATCCAGATCTACCAAAATCTTATCAAATATCACAATTTGACTTACCTATAGCAGAACATGGCTATATGGATATTGAAATACCTGATGGTATCAGAAAAACTGCACGAATAGGAATAACCAGAGCCCATCTTGAAGAAGATGCCGCAAAATCACTTCATGGCACTGATGGTAAGTCATATGTAGACTTTAATCGTGGTGGAACTCCATTAATTGAAGTTGTCACTGAACCAGATTTCAAAACACCAAAAGAAGCAAAAATCTTTTTACAAGAACTAAGATTAATCGCAAGATATCTTGGAATATCTAATGCTGATATGGAAAAAGGACAATTAAGATGTGATGCGAACATATCTTTACGACCATTAGATGAAAACGGAAATATTATAGGTAAAACACTAAATCCAAAAACAGAAGTAAAAAACATAAACTCTTTTAAGCATGTTGAGCGCGCACTGGAACATGAAATACAAAGACAAACAAAACTTTGGAAACAAGACAATCCTCCAGCAATCTCAACAACACGTGGCTGGAATGATGAAAAACAGCAAACAGTTGATCAACGATCAAAAGAAGACGCTGCTGATTATAAATATTTCCCTGAACCAGACATCCCAGCACTTTCCTTAACAGAAATTGCAGAAGAAATGAAACAGCAATTACCAGAACTCCCAGCAAAAAGAAGACTTAGATTTACTGAGGAATACTCACTGAGAATGATGGATTCTAAACAAATATGCTCAGACCCTGCACTTGCAGATTTTACAGAGCATGTATTCTCTGAACTACACGCATGGATGAATTCACTTGACGACATGGCTGATGCAGACGACGAGATGGTCGAAAGCGAAAAGAAAAAACTTGGTAAAATTGTATCTGGATGGCTACTATCAAAACTCGGCGGTCTTTTAAGTGAGCGATCAATTGATGTACGTACAATGAAAATTAACCCAGAAAATTTTGCTGAATTCATAACATTGATCGCAACAAAAAAATTAAACAATGCAACAGGACTTAAAGTACTGAACAAAATGCTAGACGATGGAAGCGACCCATCTCACGTAATGGAAGATGAACAACTAGGTCAAATGGATGATGAAGGTGCAATAGCTGAAATAATCACAAAAATAATTGAAATGAATCCAAAAGAAGTTACCCGCTACAAAGAAGGTGACGAACAACTAATCAAATTCTTTATAGGTCAAGTAATGAAAGAAACACAAGGAACGGCAGATCCTGCACTTGCAAAAAATATTCTAAAAGTAAAACTTAATTAATAAAGCGTTCGATCAATTCGATCGCTTTATTTTTTTTATCAATCCAAACAATCCTATCATCCCTTTTAAACCATGTAATCTGACGTTTGGCATATTTTCTAGTAGATTGCTTGATCTCTGAAACAGAATCTTCCAGAGTTGATGTACCTTCTAAATAATCACAAACTTGTCTATAACCAATACCTGTCATAGATTCAATTTTGCATCCATATATACTTTTTAACTCTTCAACTTCAGACACTAGTCCTTTTGCAATCATATCCTCAACACGTTTATTAATTCTTTCATACAACACATCACGCTCAGCCTTAAGTCCAATTTGCAACACATTGTATTTTGACTCCCCTTTTGTTTGCTGTTTAGAAAATGGAACACCTGTACGGTTCGTAACCTCTATCGCGCGAACCAACTTACGCTTATTATCAGAAGCAATGTTTTCTGCACCTAATGGATCTATGCTTTTATATTGATAAAACAACTCTTCAACTGAAAGACCTTCCAATTGTTGTCGCAACTTAATATCAGACCCTGTACTTGCTAAATCAAAATTATCTATTAATGCTTGTAGCCAAAAACCTGTTCCACCAACCAAAACAGGTAACTTACCCCTACCTATAATTTCCTCGATTTTTTTCTCTGCATACTGCTTAAAATCTGAAACAGAATAATCTAAATCTGGATCAACAAGATCGATACCCCAATGCACAACACCACAGTCATCAGAAAATTTTGCTGTACCAAGATCCATCCCCTTATAAACCTGACGTGAATCAACCGAAACAACCTCACCATTAAACAACTTGGCAATTTCTATACCAAGCGATGTTTTTCCTGATGCTGTAGGACCAACAACAGCAATTATTTTAGGTTTGATGCCCATAACCTATTCGTGGTTAATACGTTTCATTTATTCATTACAGACTCCTTCTAATACCCATTTATCAGCCTTGTTGATTTTTACATCAACAATCTTTCCTATAAACTTTGCATCTCCATGAAATCTAACGAGTTTCATTTCTCTTGAATTCCCATAACAATACCCTGGTTGTTTAGCCATTAATTCCTGTATTTTTTCTGGCATTGCAAGCATCTCATCTGTTATTTTTGGTTGCTCATAACGTTCAACCAAAACACTTACTGTTTGATTTACAAACTTTTGATTTTTTTCGAATGTCCTTTTTTCCATCAATTCCTGAAGAACCTTCCATCTACGCTTCTTTTCGTCATTTGAAACATCATCTTTAAAAGCACGATGCGCTGCTGTACCTGAACGAACAGAATATCTGGCAGTATATGAAATATCAAAATCCGCCTCTTTATACATGTCGACAGTTTTATCAAATTGATCCTCGCTCTCTCCAGAAAAACCTACAATAATGTCAGTACCTAATGCTATGTTAGGCAACTTTACTCTAATTCTTTTTACAACATCCAAATATTGCTCAGCTGTATATCTTCGATTCATTTTTCTAAGAACATCATTGTCTCCGGCCTGAACTGGCAAATGTATGAAATTTAAATGAGCCGGCAATGACATTGCATCTATTATTTCATCTGTCATATGCACAGGATGAGGTGCTGTGTAGTGAAGTCTAGAAATTCCATCTACTTGGTTTATCTCCCACAAAAGAGCTGCAAAATTATCTTTATACGGATTATCTTTTGAAAAATTTTCTGGATCTGGCGCCTGATAGCTATTAACCGTTTGACCCAACAAAGTAACCTCAACACAACCATGCTCTGATAAATCGATTATCTCTGTCATAAGATCTTTAACTGATCTGTTTTTTTCCAACCCTCTTGAAAATGGCACCACACAATATGTACAAAATTTATTACATCCAGTCTGGATACTTACATACGCTTGCACCTTTGTATTTCTATCTGGTATTACTTTTAAATAATCCTCAACAATATCATCACTGTTTACAAGCTCTGGACGTATCTCCCCTATCCACCTAGGCAACTGCCCCATGTCAGCTGTAGGAAAATACAAATCTACAATCGGCATTTTTTTTAAAAACACACCAGCCCTATCTCTGCCTGGCATACAACCAGTAATTCCAATTATAACTTTTGGATTTTTTCTTTTTATTTTTTTAAACTCATTAATCTTTCCAAACACACGATCTTCAGCGCTTTGCCTTACAGAACATGTGTTGATCAAAATAAAATCAGCATCAACAACCTCATCAATAGACTCAAACCCAATATTTTGCAATATTGTTGCAACTCTTTCTGAATCATTCTTATTCATCTGACAACCATAAGTAATCAAATGATATTTTGGTGTGACCTGCTCTTGCATATACGCATGAGATTACCAGAAACAGAAAAAACTATCTAGACAAATAAAAAAAGCCCTTTTGGGCTATTGAGTGAGTTTGCAAAAGTATTAGCAAACTTGGTGCGCGTCGTCATTGAGACTAATTCCTAAAATCATGGCACATGCGCAAAAATACACGCGTAGATAAGAAACAACATGATTTTGATCAACTGCAACCCTTGGGTAAGCAACATATTCTTGATCCAAACCACCTTCACGCTCTCTAATCTCAGAGCTGAGACTCATTGAAAGTGCTGCAGCCTGACGCATGACCTCTGGTCTAATTTCCTCTAACTTAAAAGAAATACGTGCGACATAATCAACATCTGACTCTAATGACAACCTCTTCACATCTGCGCTTGAAATAACAATATCTTTAGATTGATCAAATACGCGATTGATGTGATGTGAGATCAAACGTGCAGTTTCAATGGTTCCATTTGTACTTTTCATTGAATTTGTTAAATATGCAACAAATTCAGGCGATTTTGGAAAAAAAACATTGAAAACACTTAAAATTCTTGGATCTCCCTTACTAAGCTGTAAAATATTATTCATTTCATCCTCCTGTCCTTGCCTAATACAGCAAGTCAAAGTATCATGAAATCATCAATATGTCAATAAATGAGACATAATCATCTTTTAATTAAACAAACAAACTATGCCTAGATCAGCCAAAAAAGAATCATCTCCTTCATCATCTGAAATGGAGATGCAACCTGTTCAAAAAGAACAAGCACAACAATCACCTGACGTTCATGTAATTAATCCAGAAACAGACCTACTTACAGAAGGTGAACTTGCGGCACTTTTTATGCCAGATGGTCAAGAATATAACGCAACAGTCATTCAAGACAACAATGAATCTGGACGCGTTGTAGCTTTTGAAAATGGACAAGTTTTATCAACAAGCCAAATGGAAGAATCTGCAAGATCAGAAGCTGCAGAATCATATGAATCTATTTCAAATGCAATGCAAAGTGCAGTAGATGCAGTAATTGTTGCGTCTGGTCTAAAAGGTGCTGAAGCAGATAAAATCAGAAACACACTGCATGAACAAGAATCACAATTATTATTAGAAGCAGTTCTTACAGACAACCCAGAAAAGTCTATGGTTGATTTGGTGCAAAAAGCCGTAGACTCAAATGAAAATATTCAAGATGCAATTCTAGAAGGAAAAACATTCGCACTGAGTGATGCATTGAGTGAAAAAATGCATGCAACAGAAGCAGCTCGTCAAGCAGAACAAAACGGTGATGAATCCGCTTATCAAGATGCTATAAATCAAATTTATGCATCTGAAAACCTAATAAACGGACTTAGAAACGAACTACATCCGAATGCAGACTCAGAAGAAGTTGAACAAATTGCACTTGATACACGTGGTGCGGTTGAGGTACGAGCAAATCCAATCTATGACCAAGGAATAGAAGCTGTTAAAGCCAGACTAACTCAGCTTGAAACAGACATGAACAGTGCTGATAAAGAAAACAATGAAATTGCGTGGAATATTGCAAGAACAGAATACGACCAACATAGTGCAATAATGCCAGTTCTTGAATTAGCACAAAACGTAAAAGACACAGTACATACAATTGAAGATCAATTGCGTAGTGCACGACTAAGTGCAGCGATAGATGCAACAGAGACAAACACAGAGATTACTTATGCAACAGGAATTGCAGAAGGTTTAGAACAAGGAATTAAACAGGTAGAAGATGCGATGCGTGAAGTAGACGCAAGCCCAGCAACAAAAGAAGCAGAAGGTACGTATCAGTCACTTACAGCTGACAGAAAAACACTGCAAAAAAACTTAGGTGAATGGCAACAATATCTAAAAGGCCTAAACAGACAATATGAAAACCTTGTAAATACAGAAGTGATGCCTACACTTGAACAAAATAAAGCAGTAGAAAACGACCAAATAGCAATGTATAGACTGCTAGAAGATCAATACATGAGCAATCCTGAAAGAACCATGGAATATGTACACAGCATTGTTGAAAACGGACAAAGTAATGAATATGTGCGTAAAGTAGTACAACTGTTTGAAGCAGATGTTAAAACAGGAGTAATAAATGAAACAGTAGATGCTATTATTTATGACCAAGAAATTGGAGATGAATTAGACATTGCTGATTCTGATATACTCAGTAGTGAAAAAATTACAGAAACAGAAAGCACCGAAAGAAAATACGATCTTGGGAATGAAGTAACGATTGTAAGAAGTAACGGAAAGGAAGAGAGTGGATGGACAATAGCTCAGATGTTTGATGAGAATGATAAATATGATTATAGGGTAATTAGAGATGCAGTTGATTATGAGGACCTAAAAAGATTAGCTGAAACTACAACTACAACATTTGAAGAATATAAAACAACATTTGATAGTGGTGAAAAAATACCAATGTGGAGAAATGTAAGAGAAGGCGATATTGTTGGTGGTGAAGCACTGTCTGAAGACCTTTTGGACACTGTGCCCGATATGAAAGTACCTGAAATGAGAGAAGCAGATCCTTCTGTGATCATAGACGATGAACATAAGAAAGAATTAGATAAAGATCAGGCTACAAAAACAGAAACAATGGAAGATGAATTCTTTGATAAAGGTAAAATACATGACACAGAAATAGCGCTAGAAATACCAGAAGGATCAATGCAACTATTTAAAGAATTACATGCGGAGGTAATTAAAGCACTTAATGAATCAAAAATTACACCTGAAGCAATGCAATTGCCTAGTTGGGATGCTATAATGAACCCGCCTGAGCCAAAAACAAGACTAAAAAAATTCATGAGTCGATTTGGTAAAACTCAACAAGAGAAAAATTTTGAAAAATTTTTGGAAGTAAAATATGACGTACTGGACCGAGGTCTTGTAAAAATATCAGAAGCAGCAAAAGCCAGAATGCGCAAATCTATTAGCAACTTAGAAAGTAAGGGTGTTAATCTATTTAGTATTCCTATTAGCAGACCATAGTACAGTGTAATAAAAAACAGTCCCTAATGGGACTGTTTTTTATTACACTGGAAATTTAGCAAATTTTTGTGCTTGTTTAATAAGCTCCCCTGCCTTTATTTTTAAATCTTCATCTACACCAAAAACGTTCACTGTAAAATCTCCACCAGCAACCTCCTTATCTCCTATAACAATAGTCCATGGAATCTTATTTATTGCAGCTGTCCTTATTTTTTTACCAACACCTTCATCTGATGAATCTATCTCGACCCTTATATTAGCTTCCAATAATTTATCCTGCACATCTTGTGTAAACAACTTATGATCTCCACCAACGGTAACTAACTGAATTTGTACTGGTGCTAACCAAAATGGAAATACACCAACATAGTGTTCGATAAGCACACCAGTAAAACGCTCTATAGATCCTGAGATTGCACGATGAATCATAACAGGACGCTTCTTTTGACCATCTGAATCTGTATACTCAAGTTCAAATCTCTCTGGTTGATTAAAATCTAATTGAATTGTAGCTACCTGCCATTCCCTGCCAATTGCATCCTGTGCTATAAAATCTATCTTTGGCCCATAAAATGCAGCCTCACCAACACCAACCTCATACTCTCTACCAATATCTTCAAGCATTTCACGCATAGTATCAACGGAATTCTTCCACAACTGCTCAGAACCTAAGTATTTATCCATATCCTCAGTATCATGAGTAGACAATCTTATACGTAACGACATTTCAAATGCATTATAAAACTGACTAATTATCTCATATATATTCATCACCTCTTGTTTGATCTGGTCTGGCATACAAAATATATGACCATCATCCTGGGTTAAAGACCTAACACGTGTCAATCCTTGTAACTGCCCCGTATTCTCATCCCTATATACAGTTGTAACCTCTGAAAACCTAACTGGCAAATCCCTATATGACCTCTGCTCTGAAGCATAAATTTGCGCATGATGAGGGCAATTCATTGGTTTTAACACAAACTTTTCATCTGTCTTTTTTGATGAAACATGAAAAATATCATCTGCAAACTTATCCCAATGTCCTGATTTTTTATATAGATCAATTTTTGCCATATGTGGAATCCACACTCGCTGATAACCATAGGGCTTCATCAAATGACTAACGAACCCTTCTAACTTTTCTCTTATAACAGTCCCTTTTGGTGTAAACAATGGAAGACCAGAACCTACCAACGGAGAGAATGTAAACAAACCAAGCTTGGCACCAATTTTTCTGTGATCACGTTTTTTTGCCTCCTCAAGCATTGATAAATATGCCTTCAACTCATCTTTTTCTATAAAGCAGGTTCCGTATATTCTTGTAAGCATCTTATTCTTTTCATCACCACGCCAATACGCACCAGCAATAGAAAGAAGCTTAAAATTCCTCAAAACTTTTTTAGGTTCATCACAATGTCCACCACGACACAAATCACTAAACTCACCAGACTTATATGATGTTAATGTTTGGTCTTCAGAAGAAAACTCATTAATCAATTCAAGTTTGTATTCATTATCACTAAACATTTCTTTTGCTTCATCAACAGATATTTCAGATCTTTCAAATCCATTCCAAGACTTTAGAAGTTCTTTCATTCTTTTTTGAATTTTAGACAAATCATCTTCTGTAATCTTTATATCACCGAAATCAAAATCATAATAAAACCCATCTTTAATAGCTGGACCAATGGTCCTTTTTGTATTTGGCCATAAATCAATAACAGCTGCTGCCAACAAATGAGCACATGAATGCCTTAAATTATCTAAGGAAGAATTTTCCATATTATTTCACTTACAATGTATAAAATTAAGTAATAAAAAAGCTCACGTTTCCGTGAAACTTGGGATCCCACTAAATAAATAGGGACGGTTCCACCCAAATTGTTGCAAGGTTTACTCTCCTTAACAACCACTCATTTGTGTTCTAACGGGAACAACACGATCGTGTTACCAATAACTAAGTAGGATAGTATTTATATCTGTTCTGCGTTTAAAGCTCTCAGCCATGGCTTTAAATCTCTGTCAATTGCTCCAGACATAACATGTTCCTAACGATACATATAGAATAAACAAGGTTTAATATCTAGTCAAGAAAAAAACCCTCTCACAATGAAAGGGTTATAGCTATTTAAGAATGAATTCTCCAAGTACAGGATAATGATCTGAATGATCTACATCCTGTAATACTGCATAAGAACAGATCTCCCAATCACCTTCTGTGCACAAAATAAAATCAAGTGTACGATTTGGTTTATGATTGCAAGCATCATCCTTAAACATTGTAGGATATGTGTAATCTGACATTTGATCTTCATGATGTGGAACACGAAAACCTGCATCAAAAAACAATTTAAATGATTCATCACCTACATAGCTACCGGGGTCCGGGTCACCAGACTTGAATGGACCTACTGGAAGACCGGGTAGAACAGCATTAAAATCACCCAAAATGATTATTGGTACATCGCCGTACTTATCACGCATGTTCTGTATACGTTCAAGGATATATCTGACTTGAACAGATCTTAAGTGTGGATCATATGGATGTAAGTGTACGTTACCAACCCAAATTTGTTTACCACAAAACTCATATGGTGCCAATGTAAAACCACATGTTGCAAGACCATAAACCTTACCTGGTAAATCATGATAAACAGCAGTGTCTGGTAAATGTACTCTTGCTAGGTTACTTAAAAGAACATTGTCATACCTAAAACCCCAAGTTCCAACTATGTGACGTAATGCATTTTTAAAACCTGCTTTACGATAAATCTCAAATTGAGGATCAGAAAATGGAGATAAGTTATGCCGCACTTCCTGTAAACCAACTATGTCTACTTTTTTTGAAAGCCTGGCTAACCAACCACTAATACGCTTTGGATAAACTCTGGATTCACCAATGCGCGCAAGTAGCTTACGCCAAAATCCAGGTACATCAGATGGACCTAGTCCACAATGAGTATTGTATGTCATTACTCTTAGTTTGCGTTTCAACATGCATCACCTCCTTCTATTTTGAAACGTTCTAATTAGCACAATAAAATCATGCTAACAGAAACATCCCAAAATTAATTATAAAGTCTCTATGTAAATATGATCCTTTAGTCTAGGTACAGTACGTACCCAAAACGGAAAAAATTCTACATACACTGATTTGGCAACACCCTCACCAACCAACATATCTTCAACCTCCAACTTTGTCTTACCAGAAAATCGACCAACCTCTAATGCTTTTGATGTTTGAGATGTTATAGACTGACCATTTATTCTAACTAATAACTTTGTTGTCTCAGATTCTGAATCATACTTATCTATAGTAATCTCCATAGAATCAATACCTTCTGAAATTAACTCCTTTCCTTGACCTAAGCCTTCATAGAGTTTTGCTATTGCAACTTTATTTAGTGCGTCCTTATCATAAAAAACACCCGCAACTGATAATTTTAATGTAACATCAAAATTATCAGCCTCGGTATCTGGATCGATACTAAAACTTTCGTCAATGATTTCTACTTTAAAAATCTCACCCGTAAATTCAGAAGAAGACTCTTTACGAAGCACATCTTTTGAACTTTCAATTAACTTTTGCTGCAATAAGGCAGAGGCCTTATCTAGATCAATTTGTGAAACAACTGTAATACTTACAACACCACCACTAAATGCTTTGTCACTTTTTGCAAATACTTTTTTCTGACGCACTTCTGATAAACCTGGTATTGTAAAATCTGTAGGGTCAGAATTACCAGAAACACCCTCTTTATCTGCATACACCTGTCCAACCACACTTCCCCCTGCTGGAACAACCACACCTTCTGAAAGCCTAAAGAGTACATTGTCTGAACTCAAAAAACGCGTTGTTTTTACAAGTTCTTGATCAAAAGATAATTCATTATAAATAACAACCTCCCCTTCAGATATACTATCAACTTCTTTTGCTCCCGTATTTGAAGGGATAAAATTTTGTGTCTTTTCAAGTCCACCCATTATAAACACACCTTCTACATCTGTATTGCTTAAAGGTACATCTACGACACTAACGATAAAATCTGAGCTTAATGTAGTTTGTACTGGTGTAACTTTTATAACCGCCTGCATGGTTGATAAATAAATTACAACAATCAAAACAGCTGCTACCAAAATTACAAATGTAAGTGCAATCCTTCTATAGATAAACAAAGGAATCGTGGACGAAACATCTGGTGTTTTAGATTTTTTGTTTGTATTTTTTTTTGAGGTAGGTTTCTTTTTTACAGAAACTCGTTTTTTTGTAACTTTCTTTTTTGTCATACTGTATTTATTATAACATTTTTTTTCTATGAAACTGAAACATTTTGTCTACCAACAATAGAAGCAACATCATTAATCATCTCATCAGATGCACTGACCAAATATTCTGTCTCTATTTTTCTCATATGACCACCGGATTCTACAACTAGGCACACAGCTTTTGAGCCTGGTGATCCTTTAAAAATCTCACGTAAATCACCAACCATTTCAGGTGTTGGTTTACCTTTCAATGTAATTGATAAAGAACCTATTTTTAAAGATGTGTCGTCATCAGCACTATCATTCATACTACTTTCAGAATCTTCTGATTTTGTATATCCAGGCACCCACATTCCTTGTGATAGCATTTCTTGAACCTCCAACTCTGAACCATTGGCTATGGTAATAAAAGTATTTGCAATTAACTTACCTTCTTCATCATCTCTTCTGGACACTCTTGCTGAAACCAATATCACAGAATCTTCAATCAAATACTCTCTTAAAGTTTCATAGGATTTTGGAAAAACTATAATTTCTGTTTGCCCAGACACATCCTCTAGTCCTACAAATGCCATTGGATCACCTTTTTTTGTAATAATTTCCTTAACTGATGTAATTACACCCCCACATTTTACATACTTACCATCCTGACATGTGGCAACTTTTTCACAATCAACCAGATACTTTGAAAATATTTTATGCATCTCATCGTATGGATGTCCAGAAACATATATTCCTAGAATTTCTTTTTCCCAACCCAAAATCTCATTCATAGTTGCAGGCTCTACATCACGCAAAGTAATCCCATCACTCATGACACTTGGCACAACAGAAAATAAACTTTGCTGATTCAACAATCTCTCTCTCTGTTTACTTTTATTATACACCAAAATCCTATCTAGACTTTCAATTAATTTTTTTCTATCACCAAAGCAATCCAAAGCACCAGCTTTTATCAAAGCCTCTAGTGATTTTTTATTAAACGCCCTATGAGAAACCCTGCATGCAAAATCTGATAAATCTTTAAACTGACCATTCTCCTTACGCTCATTAATAATAGATAACACAACCTCATCACCCAAACCCTTAATAACAACCAGTCCAAAACGTATCTCATGTTCATTAATGTAAGTAAAATCTTTCAAGGACATATTTATATCTGGTGGCAACACCTGAATACCCATTCTTTCACACTCAGACACTGCAAGTGCAACCTTTTCTAAATCTCCAGATTCATTTGTCATCAAGGAAGTCATGTATTCTGCTGGATAATTAGCTTTCATAAACGCAGTTTGATATGCAACCATTCCGTAACTGCAAGCATGTGCCTTATTAAAACCATAGGCAGCAAAAGGCTCAATCAATTTCCATAATTTCATTGATAAATTTTTTGATAAACCGTGCTCAATAAATCCATCTAATAATTTCTTCTTCTGTTTCATCATTTCTGCTGGAATCTTTTTTCCCATCGCCTTACGCAACTTATCAGCCTCCAACCATGAATATCCAGCCAAATGAATAGCAATAAG
Organism: Candidatus Uhrbacteria bacterium; assembly: GCA_014239775.1. Taxonomy (GTDB): domain Bacteria; phylum Patescibacteriota; class Patescibacteriia; order UBA9934; family GWF2-40-263; genus JAAZYG01. The sequence continues at coordinate 17,659 of JAAZYG010000044.1, forward strand.
CATCACATCATCTTGATATACAATAACTCCGTGAGATTTATTTAAAATCGTCCTCATTCGTGGGTCTAAAAATGAAACCAAAGATTGATCGTGCTTACGACTAATATACTCTGGAATAGATTCAATTGGACCTGGTCTATACAAAGCAACCATGGCCATTATGTCCTCTATGACTGACGGCTTAAGTTCCATTAAGTACTTTGTCATCCCTTCACCTCCAAGCTGAAAAACACCCATAGTATGCCCGGCAGCAAGCAGTGTAAACGTACATTTATCATCAACAGGAATTTTCTCAATATCTATATCTACTCCCTTAATCTTTTTTACCAAATGAATAGCATCCCCAAGTATGGACAGGTTTCGTATACCTAAAAAATCCATCTTGACCAAACCAGCAGCCTCTACAGATTTCATTTCATACTGAGTTATAACTTTTCCCTCACGAGTATCAATCTGCAAAGGAGTATACTTGGTTAATTCAATAGGTGAGATCACGGTTCCAGCTGCATGAATTGAAACATGCCTACCACAACCCTCAATGCGTCTTGCAAGATCAATTACACGATGAGAATTTGCATCTGTATCATATAAACTTTTTAAATCTGGTGCTTCATCCAATGCACGATCAAGAGTCATTGGAAAGCCCTGAGATCCCATTGGAACCAACTTTGCAATCTTATCAACCATAGAATATTCAAACCCTAAACCACGTCCAACATCACGCACAGAACCACGAGCAAGCATGGTTCCAAACGTACAAATCTGAGCAACTTTTTCTATTCCATAACGCCCCCTAACATAATCAAGTACTTCATCTCGTCTATTATCAGCAAAATCTGCATCAACATCTGGCGCAGAAGGTCGTTCTGGATTTAAAAATCTTTCAAACGGCAACTCATACACCAAAGGATTTATTGCAGATATTCCAACAGAATATCCAACCAAAGACCCAGCAGCAGACCCACGTGTTGTTGTCATAATACCCTGCTTACGAGCCCAAGAAATAAAATCAGAAACAATTAAAAAATACGGACAAAAACCTTTTTGTTCAATGATATCCAACTCATACTCCAAACGTTCCTTCATTAAATCGGTTAATACACCCTCCTTAATCTCAAGTTCTTTATATGTAAACTCACGAAGCACATCCAAAAACGTCTTATTTTTTGGAATTTCATATTTTGGAAAATTCCATTTACCTAATGTCAATTCAACATTGCATTGATCCGCAATTTTTTGAGTATTCTCAATCGCTTCAGGTATGTCTGAAAAACGATTTTCCATATATTCAGAACTTACCATGGATGCATCAAAGTCATACTGATTTAAACGATTAAAATGCTCTAAGGTCTTTCCACCTTTTATACAATTTAAAATCTTCCATGCTTCCACATCAGTAGGTTCTATGTAAGAAGTATTTTTTGTGGCAACTAGAGGTACCCCTAATTTTTTTCCGAGCTGTATGGCTTGTGCATTTATAGATTCTTGTTCTGCAACCTCTGGACGATCAACGAGTTCTAAAAAGAAATTACCTTCACCAAAAATCTGAACATACTCCTCAATTAATTCAGTTGCCTCCTTTGTTCGCTCCCATCTCAAATGCTCACCAATCTCTCCATTGTAACCACCAGACAAAACAATTATTCCTTCCGAATGTTGCTCTAAAACTTCTTTATCTATTCTTGGTTTGTAATAAAAACCTTCAAGAAAACCAATCGAAGACATTTTTATAAGGTTCTCATACCCAACATTATTTTTTGCCAAACAAACAAGCCTATGTGGTTTTGTATCTATACGTGCACGTTTTTGATGACGACCATCTTTTGCAACATAAAAATCAACTCCTATAATAGGCTTAATATTTTTGCTAAGAGCTTTTTGATAAAACTCAATAATGCCATACATGGTTCCATTGTCAGTCAACGCCAAAGAACCCATACCCATATCCTTCACATGATCAAGCATGTCAGGAATTTTAGGCAATGCCTCAAGTAACGAATAGTGAGAGTGTGTATGGAGGTGTACAAATTTAGACATAAACTAAACTGAGATTACCATCAATTAAACACATTTCAAAATTAAAAACAGAGGCTCTCGCCTCTGTACATGCCATCTAATTTACATCAACTATTTTACCTTTTTTTTTGCGCTTTTTAGGCTCTTTTCTTGTAACCATGTAATCAATTGCTTTACTTGCTGTTTCTGCAACCACACCAAACAATGATGATGCATCTTCAAATCTTCTCCTAATTCCAGTCAGGGCTTCCTCTGCCTTATGCATGACTTCTTTACCTTCTGACACAACTTCATTTATATTCTTAAGCATTATAGCAGCCTGCCACAGCAGCCAAAATATTGCAGCAGTTAACCACATCGCACAAAAAGCTAGAACTATATATAAAATATCTAAAGGTGAAAACATAAACGATTGCTTTTATGAACGTATTTGAAAATCTAAATACTATGATCTCATTATAGCATTAAACTCTTTTTGTAGCATTGTACGCAACAATTCCAACTCATCATCAACTTCTTTTGCATTTAATGTACGTTCAGAAGAACTAAATGAAAGATGTAATGCCAAAGACTTTTTATCTTCATCAACTCCCTTACCTCTATAAATATCAAACACGTCTACTGACTCAAGCAATCTAGCATCAGACATTATTTTTTCTATAACCGCTCCATATTCAATACGCTCGTCTATTACAAAAGCAATATCTCTCTTAACAGAAGGAAATTGTGCAATGGCTTTATAGAATTTTATATTAGTGAATAAATCTAGCATCTCAGCAATTTCCAACCGTATAATTACAGCAGAAACATCTAACCCAAATGCACGCTCCACAAAACGACTCACCTGACCCATCTCACCAACAAACCTACCATCAACATGAATTGAAACAGAACGTCCCGCATGCCAAATCTGTGGATCTGTATCGCGCTTATATTCATAATTATGTATACCAACCTGACCAAACAATCTTTCAAGAATACCTTTAGCTTTCAAAAACGAACCCTTGCCATCTCCACCATACACACCTAAAACCAATTGGAGCGGCTCTTTTGGTCTGTCATTTTTTCTATTTTTATATACAGGTGCAACCTCGAATAAACCACCGACAGGAAATCGTTTATTATTTTTTGATATTGCAGTCAACATACTCGGAACCAATGAAGGACGCATGTATTCTTGATCTATTGTAAGTGGGTTTTTTATCTTAACAACATTCTGTTCCGATATACCATAGTTATCTAACTGATCTTTTGAAACAAAAGCGAAAGAATATACTTCTGTTAAACCAGAACCAGCTAATAAATCTTTAATTTTTCGCTCCCACACTAAACCAGGATCTTCTTTTAAGAAATTTAATCCGCTTGAAGGAAGCTTTGCTGGAAAATTATCATAACCATAAATACGTGCGATTTCTTCAACAAAATCGACAGAACTCTCAATATCATTATCACGCCAGTAAGGAACAGTTACTTTATTTGATTTAGAAACCATAAAACCAAGTTTTTCTAAACTTGTAACCATGGCTTTTTTACTCATATCAATTCCCATCAATGAATTTACGGAATCTTCATCAAAATCAAACACTAAAGATTTATAGTCAGATGTTTTGTGAGTAATAATATCTGAAATAATTTTACCACCTGCAATTTCAAGTATTAGTGATATTGCGCGCATTAACGCTGGCTCCGTAGCCTCAGTTGATAAACCTTTTTCAAATAATAATTGTGAATCTGAATACAAATTTAATGCACGAGAAGTTCGTCTTACAGACACCGGATCAAAAGTTGCACACTCAATTAATACACTTGTTGTGATATCTGTAGTACCAGTACTTTCACCACCCATCACACCAGCAATTGCTATAGGCCTTTTTGAATCAGCAATAACCAATACGCTTGAATCAAGTTTGTGTTCACTACCATCTAGCGCAACAAACTTTTCAGATTTCTTTGCTTTTCTAACAACAACTTTATCTCCATTTAATTTATCCGCATCAAAAGTATGCATTGGTTGTCCATACTCATGCAAAACATAATTTGTAATATCAACCAAATTATTTATAGGTTTAAACCCAGCTAATAATAGCTTTTTTTGTAACCACCAGGGTGAAGGACCAACCTTAATTCCACCAATTAAAACTGCTGAATATTTTGGACACAATTCTTTTTCCTTAACATCCACAACAAACTCTTTTATTCCTTTCTTTGTGTGTACATTTGTATTCTCACTCTTACTAACTTGTTTTGAAAAATTAAATTTTCCACTTGTTACAGCCCCACCCTCTCTTGCTTGACCAATAATACTTTTACAATCAGGTCTGTTAGTTGTTACTTCAATATCAAAAATAAAATCATCTAAACCTAATGCTTCCGATATTGGTGTTCCTGGTTTTGATTCAGTTATTTTTGTAATGTCCCAAATATCTTTTTCAGACTGTTCCAGCTTATCAAAACCAATCTCACTTGCGGCACAAATCATTCCATGACTTTCAACTCCTCTTATTTTTGTTTTTTCAAGCTCAACTAAGTCACCTTCACCGTGCCACAAAACTTTTGCACCAGGTAAACCAACAACAACAAGCATTCCCTCTTCTAAATTCTCTCCGCCACAAACAATATCAACTTTTTTCTTGCCAATATCTGTTTTAACAATACGCAACTTATCAGCATCAGGATGAGACTCAACTTTAGTTATTAATCCAACAACCATTCTATTAAATTTCTTTGATAAGTCACTTATTGTCTCAACTGAGTTTCCAGCAGATGTGGTTAATTTAGCAAACTCTTCCGCAGATAGATCTGTTTTTAAATATTCCTTTATCCAATTGTATGAAGCTAATATATTCATATTAAAACTGTCTTACAAACCTTAAATCATTTTTATACAAAGTTCTTATATCATCTACATTCATACCAGCCCTCATCATCATGGTTCTCTCAATTCCAAACGCAAATGCCAAGGCTGTATATTTCTTTGTATCCACACCACCTGCTTTAAGAACATTTGGATGAGTCATCCCAGCACCTGCAAGCTCAAGCCAACCTTCTTTACACATTTTACACTGAATATTATCTAATTCACCTGTACCACTACACAAACCACAACTTATATCTACTTCAAAACTTGGTTCAGTAAACCTAAAGTGATGTGGTCTTAATCTTATACTTCTATCAGGACCAAAATAACTATGTACAAAATGTTCAATAACACCTCTTAGATGTGTAAAATTCACACCCTCATCTATCATTAATATTTCAAACTGATGAAACATTGGTGAGTGAGATGTGTCTGATTGACGCCTATAAGAACGACCTATATACAAAGCTCTAAACGGCAGTTCATAATCTTCCATAGCACGAACCTGAACATTTGATACATGAGGAATTACAACCAACTTACCCTTTTTACCTTCTGGTGCATCAATAAAAAAAGTTTCCCAATCATCACGCGCAGGATGATCCTTTGGCATATTTAATGTCTCAAAAGCATAATGATCCCAATCAACCTCTGGTACTGGAATTCGTGTAAAACCAATTTTAGAAAAAATGTCCTCTATTTCATAAATAGTTTTTGTAACAGGATGCAAATGTCCTTGCTCTGCAAATGTTCCGGGTTGTGTAACATCCATCCATTCACGATCAACTATTGTTGCATACTCTTGCACCTCGAGTTCTTTCTCTTTTAAACCATAAGACACCTCGATTGCATCTTTTATCTCATTTGCAATCTTTCCAATAACTTTGCGCTCTTCATCTGCAAGACTTGCAACATTTTTCATCAAAGACTTTACCTTGCCTTTTCTGCCAAGAAACTCATTTTTTAGTTTTTCTAATGAGTCTTTGTCAGATACTTTTTTAATTACACCTTCAAACTCATTTTTTAGTTTTTCTAATTCTTTTTTCATACACCTATCATACTTTTAATTGCACCAAGTATTTCGTCACCAAAATTTATAAAATCACCATATGTCACCAGTACAACAAGTACCATAAGTAATGTAAATCCTATGTTATGAACCGCTATCTCAATCTTTTGATTAACAACCTTACCTCTAAGCTTTTCAATAGCAAGAAATAAAATACGACCACCGTCCAATGCAGGAAATGGCAAGACATTTATAATAGCCAAATTAATAGAAAGCATTGCCGCAAACTGCAACAAATACACAAAACCTTTTGCAGCAACCTGACCTGTCATAACAGCAATACCAACCGGACCTGACAGCTCCACACCTGTATCTTGCCTAGTAACTAAATTTGTAATTAAGCTGCCAAACGCTTTTGTGATCTCAAATGTAAACTGCCCAGTAGCAACAACACCTTGTACAACTGCATAATGTGGCGCAAATGAAACTTTTGCAGTTTGAATAAATCCTATACCAACACCCATAACATCTGTGTCCTTCAACTGCTCTGATATAAGAATGTTAACAGACCTTTCGCCTTCATAACTTACAGTTGTAAGCTCAACAGCATCCTCTGTACGCGACTGCATGTACTCTCGTGCATCGTCAGCCAATAAAAACTCTTTACCATCTATGTGTGTAATACTTGCACCTTGCTGTATACCAGCCTTAAATGCTGGTGAATTTTCAACAACAGTCATGACTGTCAACTTACTGTCTTCAACATGAGCATGTGCAGGAGTGTTCTCATTAATAACACTTGGCATTCCCATCATAAAACCAACAGACAACAAAACTCCAGCTAACACCAAATTCATAACAACACCTGCAATAAGCACCAAAAACCTTTGCCACGGCTTTTTAGAAGCAAAACTATCTGAATCACCTGCATTTTCACCAGACTCACCTTTAATCTTCACAAATCCACCTAGTGGAATCCAATTAATAGAGTAGGTGGTGTCACCTTTTTTTATACCAAAAACTCTTGGTGGAAAACCAAAACCAAACTCCTCAACCTTCATACCCATTTTTTTTGCCATTAAAAAATGGCCCAATTCATGGACAAAGACAAGTAGAGATAAAACAACTAAAAATAAAAGTATAGTTCCCATATATTAATCAGATTCTAACGGTTTTTAAGTTTTTATTCAACTTTAAATATACCAATAAAGATAGTACAATTTAACTCTATGAAAGGATCTATGCCAAAGGAACTTCAAAAATTCACAGAAGGACCAAAGGAAGAAAAAAAGTCTTTTACACCTCGTGAAACAAAAGACCTAAAAACATGGTGTTTACGACTTGAAGCTGTTGCTCAAAACATATCTGGAGATTCCTCTTTACGCGTACATCAAGGCGAACCAAATACACAACTTTGGTATTATAACACCATAAGAAATGAAGCTTTTTTTGATCCATCAGAAGTACTTGAAAGACAAGAAGACCAAGAAGAAGTTTTGCTTGGAAGCATTGCCCACGAAGCAGGTCATGCAATTATTTCAGATTTTACATTTATCCCAAAATCAGCATCTAAACAATTAGGTTTTACCTCTTTGATGCGTGCAGTTGAGGAAAGGCCCACAGATCAAGTTGTACGAGACAGATTTCCAGGTGCCGGAAAATGGGTAGATAAAATGCGTGAAGTGCTTGCAGAAGAAGGTGCAATACAAGGTCCAATTAAAGACAGGATTGGATATGTACCTTATTTTTCGCAACTATTATCAATGATTGTTTTTGAAAGAGTATATTCAGATGAAATAACAGCAACACAAGATGAAGAAGTGCTGCACAAATACCAACAAATCAAAAAAACAGTTGAACAAATTGAGAAAATGTTCCCAAATCAACAGTCAGATACAAGTACAAAAAAAGATTTTGCAATAAAGCGATACAAAAAAACATATAAACAACTTTTTCCTGAACTTAAAAAACTAGTAGAAATAGATAAAGAAAGAGAGCAGCTAAGACAAATGGCAATAGCATTACTTGCCGATGACATGGAAAAAAATAAACCACAAAATACAAGCACTGAGCCGAAAATATTAAAAAAATTGTCAACAGAACTTCAAGACGAAATGTTCTCTAAAATCATTCCATGCTTACGTAAAAGATCAGAAACCTGGATCCAATCATTAGGTGACCAAGAGGACGCATCGATATTACCAACGATGAAGACAAATGACTCTACTAGCCGTAAACTTGAGTTAATACATGCACTAACAATACAAAATAATTTCGAAGCCTATAAACTGATACCCGTTCCTGTAGATAAATTTTCACAAGAACTTCAACATGCATTAAAAGCTTTAATTGAAGAACAAGAACAAGAAGAACAAGAAGAAGAACAAGAACGCAACGAAACATCTAAAAATCAATCTATACAGGAACAAGCTCAAAAAGTTCTAGAACAAATTGAAGACATGATTAATGAGACTCTTAAAGGAATGATGGAAAAAGAAAGTCTGCCAACACACAAAGAAATTGCAAAACAAGAAGAAGAACAAGAACTAACAGAAAAATTAGAAAAAAGCAGGCAAGAAAATGAACAAAGAATCGAAAGCATAAGAAAAGAAATAGAACAAAATATGTCAGAAGTACTTAAAAAAAGTACATATGATGAATTTTATGAACAGGTTAGAGAACAAGACGAAGCTCTGTATAATGAACTGTACGAAATTTTTTACCCTAGCAAAAAACAAAAAAAGCAACTAAAAACTACAGGTTCACAATTAAATATAAGGGCATTGTTTAATTTTATATCTGCACGAAAAGCTGGAGCAAAAGACATTCCCGCAAAAATATGGGAAGCAAAAACAACACCAGAAGTTCGTGATTATGCATTCATGATACTTATAGACCTGTCTGGATCAATGCAACGGACAGACTATTATAATTCGATTTCACCAATTAAAGAATCTTTAAAAGCACTAATTGCAGTATCAGAATCATTAAACAGACTTGGTATTAAATTAGAAATAGTTGGCTTTGGTAGTATTGAAAATTACGATGACCAAGGATTATATAGAGATGAAAATGAAGAAATCATAACCCTTAAATCAATAGAAGATGAAATGACAGATGAAATACGAGAAAAATTAACAACAGTATTAAATGCAGATGGAACTACACCTACAACAAAGGCATTAAAACATGCAAAAGATAGAATGAATAGTATTCAGGCAGCAAATAAATTTATTACAGTACTTACAGACGGTGCACCAGACTATTTTAGTGACGCAAAAGAACAAGCAGAAATAATAGAATCAACTCCAGATATTGGACTACTTGGACTTGGTATTGGTTCTAACACAAGACGAATAGAAGACCTGTTCTCACACTCAAAAGGTGAAATTAAAATTGATGAACTTACCGACGTATTAACAGAACTTATTGTTGAATTAATAAAAAATCCAACAAGTACTAAAACACGTGACTAATATCAAAAATCAACATATACTTAAACTATTATGAACATAAAACAAGTAGAAAAACTCGAGGATTATATAAATGGTCTTATGCAATTGAGATCTGATCGTTTTGTGTTGGGGTCCATAAGTGTGCACAAAAAAGACGCAACTCACGTTTTGGACAAGCTAACATTAAATGGAGTGTCTGTGTTACATACAGAAGAAGGTTATGAAGACAGATTATTAGAGATACTTGCCAGAAGACTAGAAAAAAAACAAGCAACAGCAATTACAATTACCAATGAAATACCACAAAAATTCAACAATCAATTACATAATATAAGTAATGGTTTATTCAATGCACACATTGCAGGCCACAACTCACCAACCATAATCAATCCTCTTCTAAACGGAGCTATGGTTATATTAATTTTTATTGATTGTGATCCAATGTCATGTGGGGTACAACACATACTTTCATCAACTGTAAATATATGAAAAGCAAAAGAAACCCAGATCAAGCAGGCCACAGTTTAGAACAAGAAAAAAGTGAATCATTAATTGGAAAGACTTTCCATGAAATTATTTTTGATACAAAACAACAAACTGGAGTAAATAAAACAATATTTTTTGTTAATGGAACAGATGAACATAAAATCATGTATCTTGATCCGGCATTTTCAAGCCACATTGAAGAAGGTAAAGAATATTCAGTAGAAATAACACAAGACACTCGTCCAGATAAAAATAAAACAGGTGAAAGAAAAGGTAAATTATTTGTAAAAATAATAGCAGAGGACGGTGTGCCCTTTAAAGCAGAAGCTGCGCGTAAAATACCTCTACCAATTGAAATAAAAAAAGAGGAAGGAAGTGTATTGGTTATTGAAGCAGAGATTCCCTACAACAAAGAAGGTGGACCACTTGTACCTGATATAAAAAAATTTGAACTTTTCACACTTGACGAACATACACTTAAAATACTTCATAAAGTTGCAGGTGCTGTTGAACAAAACTTACCCCTGCTACTTGAAGGAGATACAGCTGCAACAAAAACCAGTGCAATAGAGTACCTTGCGGCAGTAACAAACAATGAAGTTATACGACTTAACTTAAGTGGACAAACAGATACATCAGAACTAATCGGTAAATTCGTACCAAATGACGGTGAAATACAGATGGAATTTGAAACACTTTTAAAAAACACAGAAACTCTTCAACCAATCTCAAGAAATATAGTGGAACAAGCAATGAATGAAGGTAGAGAGCTTACAAAAACAGAATCACAACTCATAGCGACAAATGAAGGATTACAAATTGCAGAATGGAGATGGCAAGACGGAGCTGTACCACACGCAATGAAAACTGGAGCATGGCTTATTTTAGATGAATTTACATTTGCAGATCCAAGTGTACGTGAAAGATTAAATTCAGTTCTTGAGCGTGGAAAAAGTATTGTATTATCTGAAAATGGCGGTGTTAAAATTGGACCTGGTGGAGACCATGAAATAGACGAACGTTTTCGAATATTTGCAACCACAAACCCAGCAGATTTTGGAGGTCGTATACCATTAACACCAGCAGAGGCAAGACGTTGGTCAAGATATATGTATGTTAAATCACCCTCAAAAGAAAGCTACATTGCAATGATGAACTTTATTGCATTTGGAAAACAGCCTAAAGTCACAATAAAAGGCCAAGAATATAAGGCAGATAACATAGAGCCGGTTTACAAAAAACTACGTAGAATTCCAGATTTTAGAAAAAAAATAGAACAGATTGCAGCATTTCACAGTACAGTTGAAAAATTTGCCAAAGAAAAATCTATAGGGAAAAGTAGAAAAAGACCTTATGTTTTTACTAGAGACAACCTAATAAATCTACTTGAATTTTTAGAAAAGAAAACTATTTTAGACAGAAAAACTGGACGAAGAGAAGATGCACAACAAAATCCAAGTAAATTCCTACAACGAGCACTAGAAGAAACTTATTTTGATTTCATTGTAGATGAAGATGATAGACAAAAAGTAAAAGATGCTTATTATGCATCAGTAACAAGTTAGATAATTTTTTAACAAAAAGAAAACACCCGAAATATGGGTGTCAAGGGTGTTCTCTACTATATATTAATTTTGGCTTTTTACTGACCAGTGACTTGGATATCGTCACAAATACTGATTGCGGTAGGAATGGGTACCTTTCCGGAATCATAGGATGTATTTCATATAATTCTATTATATATGAATCATGTTACAGCTTATATATAATATTATTATATAAAGTTATTATTATATATAACGTTATTGTTATATATAATCAACATCTGCATCCATGCACACATCCGAAACAGTAAGCAGCCATTCAATTATCTTGTTAAATCGTACAGCAGCAAACACATGCCATTTCCTCCATCAAGTGTCTATCTGTTTCTTCTTTCATTATAGTAGCGAACAAAAAGTATAATACCATAAAGACACTCTTTTGTCAAGAGTGTCTTTATTGTTATAAACCTAAAATAGGTAACTTTGCTAACTTAAGCGAAATTAATAAAATTTTTTTTGTCAAACTAGCCGAACAAAACCTCTTTTTCCCTTCTGAAGCAACTGGCCGGGTTCCACAGATTGTCCACCATCTACAACAACCTCCCCATCAAGCTTAACACCTTTACCCTCTATTAAACGTCTAGCGTCGGATTTAGATTTTGCCAATTTTGAATCAACTAACACATCTACAATATTTGAGCCTGATTTCATTTTATACTCTGCAATATCTTCTGGAGTAGTGTGCTCCTTAAATAATTGATCAAACCTATCAGATGCAGACTGAGCTTCACTTTCATTAAAAAATGACTCCACCAAACAACGTGCCAACCTGGCTTTTAGATCTCTTGGGTTTGTGCCACCGGCTAATTCTTTTTCAATCAAATCAATCTCCTTAATTTCAATGTTAGTAATAAGCTCAAAACCTGAAACAATCAGCTCATCTGGCCAACTCATAACCTTACCAAACATATCATCAGATGAATCTCCCAACTTAATCATATTACCCTCACTCTTACCCATCTTTTTTCCTGTAGGATCAACTAATAATTTTGTTGTAAGTACGAACTTTTCTTTTTTATTAATTGCTTTCATCAATGTCCTACCAGCCAACATGTTAAACATCTGATCATTACCGCCCAATTCACCATCTACATCCATTGCAACACAATCATAACCTTGCATTAATGGATACATAAACTCATGAAGATAAATTGGCTTTTCTTCATCCATTCTCTTCTCAAACATGTCGCGTGTAAGCATTTGTTGAACAGTAAAATGAGATGATAACTCAACAATTTCTTCAAATGTAAGCTTAGCTAACCACTCACTGTTAAATCTTATCTCTGCCTTATTTTTACTATCAAAATCTATCAACTTTGATGCTTGTTTTTGATAATTTTTTGCATTTTTAAGAACTTGTTCTCTAGTCAAACGCACTCTAGTTGATGACTTATCAGTTGGATCACCTATCATTCCAGTAAAATCCCCTATCAATAGAATAAGTTTGTGACCCAAATCTTGGAATTGACGCATCTTCCTCAAAAATATTCCATGACCAATATGTAAATCTGGCCCTGTAGGATCAACACCAACATATAATGTAAGCTGTTTACCTTCTTGTAAACGTTTTTCTAAAAATCGTCTATTTGGATAAATATTCTCAACTCCTCTATCCAGTATTTCACTTATTTTATTTTTATCTGTAGATATTTTCATACTAAATTAAATATAAACGACTATTCGCCCTTTATCAATGAAATTATTTTATCTCTATGTTTTTCCATACTCTCACGATCAACACTCTCTAAATTTAAACGTAATTTAGATTCTGTGTTTGAAGCACGCACATTAAACCAATAATCCTCATATGTTATAGATATTCCATCTAGCTCATTTAATTCCCCATCTGAATACTGATCCTTTATTCTTGCAATAGTACCCTCCTTATCATCCACCTCAAAATTTATCTCACCTGAATGTACATACCTTGCATCAAGTAGCTCAACAATTTCAGACAAATCTTTACCTAGTCTTGTAATTTCTTGCAAAATTTGTGCTGCAACTGTAACAGGACCTTCATATACCCCTGTTTTAAATTCATAGAAAAAATGACCAGAAGACTCACCACCAAACGGCGCATTTACATCTCTCATCTGCTCTTTTATTAATGAATGTCCAACACGTGTTACAGACGGAATACCACCAGATTCTACAATCATATCTTCTGTAATCTTTCCTGGTCTTATGTCATAACAAATTGTAGCACCTGGATGATCACGTAAAACTATTTGTGATAAAAGACCACGCACAACTGAAGGTGTGACTTTTTTGCCTTTGTTATCAACAAAAAAGATCCTATCACCATCACCATCTGTAGCAATGCCTAGATCGGCCCCAAGTTCAACAACCTTTTTCTCTAAATCTTTTGTATTTTCTGGTTTGAACGGATCAGCTTCATGATTAGGAAAAGTTCCGTCTAATTCCCAGTACATTCTTGTCACATCAACATCGATCATCTTAAACAACTCATCCAAATATTGAGCACCCATTCCATTTGCACTATCAGCTACTATTTTAAACTTTTTGATTGAATGTTTGCCAGCATGCTCAAACTCTTTTTCTGCAGATTTCTTTACCACTCCACCAACCTTCTCTATTTCCCCTATTACATTTGCTGTATCAAATAAATCTGCTTCAACTAAATCAGCAATATCTAATATTCCCGTGTCACCGCTTACAGGAATGGCATTTTCACGAGTTAACTTAAAACCATTATAGGCAGCGGGATTGTGTGAAGCTGATACCATAATACCTCCATCTGCACCTAAATCACCTACACCAAAATAAAACGCAGGAGTCGAAACCAGACCAATATCCAGCACCTTCACACCAGACTCAACGAGCCCTTCCATTAACTCAGTTTGATAGTTTATAGAACTCTTTCTCATGTCACGACCAACAACTACTGTAATTTGCTTATTTGGAACTTCTTTTTGACGTAAAATAGCGTAAGCTTTTCCTATTTTTTTTGCTAATTCTGGCGTAATTTCCGTATCTACTAAACCACGGATATCATACTTCTTAAAAATGTGTCTTGGTATCACCATATTTCTTTGACTCGTTAATAAAAAATGAGTACAATTTAAGTATAAAATTCACTAAAAACCATAAATTATGGAGCTTATTTTGATTATTATTGTAGCACTGATATTTGGTGCGTTTTGGCTCATTCTAACATATAATGGATTAGTTAGTGTAAAACATCGTGTTGATGAAGCATGGTCTGACATTGAAGTGCAATTAAAACGTCGTTATGACCTTATTCCAAACATTATTAACACAGTAAAGGGGTATGCCAAACATGAAGAGAATGTTTTCACAAAAGTAACAGAAGCACGTGTAGCTGCAATGGGATCAAAAACAATGGATGATCATGCAAAAAATGAAAACATGCTTTCAAATACATTAAAATCACTTTTTGCAGTTGCTGAGAACTATCCACAACTTCAAGCTTCTGATAATTTCCTACACTTACAACACGAACTTACAGACGCGGAAGATAAAATCCAAGCATCAAGAAGATTTTATAACAGCAACACAAGAAACTACAACATAAAAGTACAGGTCTTCCCTACAAATCTTATTTCTGGAATGTTTGGTTTTACAAAAAAAGAGTATTTCGATGCTCCTGATGTAGAACTAGAAAAACCAGAAGTAAAATTCTAAGCACATTGACATGTATCAACAAATTGCTGCAAACAAAAGAAAGACCTGGATACTAATATCTCTCTTTACAATAGTAATTCTAATGCTTGGATGGATATTTGGAGAATGGATGGGTGATGTAAGTGCAGGTATAATTCTTGCAACAATGTTCTCTGTAATAATGACGCTTTTTGGTTATTACCGTGGAGATAAAGTTGCATTATTTACATCTGGTGCAAAACCTATCAAAAAATCTGACAGTCCTGAACTGTATAGACTTGTTGAAAACTTATCTATTGCATCAGGCCTACCAACACCAAAAATATATTTAATAGACGACACGTCTCCAAATGCATTTGCAACAGGAAGAAAGCCAGAATACGCGTCGGTTGCCGTAACTACAGGCTTGCTGAAAATGCTAACAAAACAAGAACTCGAGGGAGTGTTAGCACACGAAATGTCACACATAAAAAATTATGACATTAGAGTGATGACGATTGTTGTAGTGCTTGTTGGTGTAGTAATGCTTTTATCAGACTGGCTTATGAGATCATTTATCTTTGGTCGTAATAACTCAGATTCAAAAAATTCTGGAATACTTATGATAATAGGACTTGTCCTTGCGATTCTGTCACCAATCTTTGCACAACTAATAAAATGGCTGTGTCAAGATCACGAGAATATCTAGCAGATGCATCAGGAGCACTACTAACAAGATATCCTGACGGATTGGCTGGTGCACTAGAAAAAATTGCAAAGTTTGATCAACCGTTAAAAAAAGCAAATCATGCAACAGCACACATGTTTCTGGCAAATCCATTTGATCCACATGTAACAAAAAAATTTGAATCATTGTTTTCAACTCACCCACCCATCAAAGACAGAATTGCTAAACTTAAAAAAATGGGTGCATAAAAATATATGTCACATGACATAGTAGATAAATTTTCATCACATCTAAAAAATGTTCTTACAAGAGCACTGTGTTTTGTGGTTGAAATGAATCAAAAAACAATACAACCAGAACATCTACTATGGGCACTGGCAACCGAAAAAGGATGCATAGGTTCAGAAATAATAAAAAAAGTAGATATTAAAACGGTGCACCTAAAAAAACTAGTTGGTGCTAAAGCAAAAATTTCAAACTCACTTCCTGAACCTGATCAAATCACACTTCACCTATCGGATGATTCCAAAAGAATAGTTGAAAAAGCTGTTTTAACTGCAAATATATATAACCACAAATATGTTGG
>JAAZYG010000052.1 GCA_014239775.1 Candidatus Uhrbacteria bacterium
ATTATTAAAGCCCTATGAATATTCAGCCTTCCAACACCAAGTGCACCCATTGCTTCAACTGACAATTCCTTTATAGGATCCACGCTAAGTTTTAAAACGTTACGCACCTGCTCTGGAGTAAGTGATGGATAGTGAGATTTTAAAAGTGCAGCTGCGGCTGAGACCATTGGAGCAGATACAGATGTACCTTCCCAAGGACCTCCATATGAAGTAGACAGAAGCAAAATATCTCTATCATTATAAACAGTTCCAAAAATGTTTACACCTGGAGCAGATATGTCCGTACAAATTTTTCCATAATTTGCAAAAGATGCTTTTTTATCTTTTTTGTCTAATGACGACACACCAATGATGACATTCTTACCTATACGAGTATCAAAACATGCTGGATAGATTGGATTTTGATCAATGTTTAAATCACCGTTACCTACAGCTGAGACCATTACCACACCTTGATCGTATGCCCACTCAATAATACTTTGTAGTCTGTCATCTGATTGACTAAATGTGAAACTAAAATTAATTACCTGCGCTCCATTATTTACAGCATACTTTATTGCACGCCTTACATTTGCAGAACTTCCTGATCCATTCTTATCTAGCACTCTAAGAGGCATTATTGATACAGAATGGTTTATCCCAGCTATTCCAATATTATTGTTTGTCTCTGCACCTATAATTCCAGATAAAATAGTGCCGTGAGATATTACAGTATCGTTTAGTACGTCTTCTGTATTTGGTGAAGGATCGTTGTCACCATCAACAAAATCCCATCCATAAACATCGTCTTCATATCCATTATTATCATTATCTTTTTTATTACCATCAATCTCATCTTTGTTTTTCCAAAATTGCCCAGCTAGGTCCTCGTGATCTAAATCAAAACCTGAATCAAGTAAAGCAACTATCACATCACTTGAGCCAGTGGTTATATCCCATGCACTAGTTGCATTTATCTGATTTAAGTACCATTGCTCGTACATGAACGGATCTGTTGGTAATTGAGCAGATAAAACAAAATTTGGTATAAAAAAAGAAAATACCAGGAAAATATATGTTATTTTACTAAAATACCCACGTTTCATAACGTGGGTATTTTATCAGAACTTGTTAAAAATATCTAAAAATTATCGTCTATTGTTAATGTGGAATTTTGGCTATTTTCTACGGAATAGTCACTTGATTCGTCTATTTCTTCACCAAATGTATAATTTCCATAAAATATGTCTGATATATCATCTATGTTTTTGTTCCACTCTACACCATATAAATCAATTGCAACTTGTTCTGATGCAATTGCTCTTAGCACACCACCTTTTTCAACCGCATATACAGTCTTTACACTTTGAAACTTAACCATTTTTTCACCAGATTTATACGTTACATTTTTTCCGAATACCACTGATGACATAAAATCAGGAGTTACTTCTACCACATCATCAAAATTACTGTACCAACCAAAGAAAACTTTTTCGTTTGGAAATGCATGTCTTGCACCGTCTGCTCCATAATAATACACAGCGCGACACGGATCATTCACCTCTGTCTCACCTGAACACTCAATTTTTATTAAATCTCCCTTTTCTGCCTCTGGTACTTCTTCGACAACTTCTGGTTGTGGTTCGACTATTTCAAAATTTATTGATGTGAAATCTGAAGTTTTTTCGTTTGTATCCTTTGAATAAACTGAGAAGGCATGCTCACCAACAACTTCTGTAACCTCGTAACTAGTAACATTACCAACATCCACATACTCACCTTCATTAACTTTGACATAATAAGTACTTATTTCTGCATCACCAATCACAGAAGCATCCCAATTAAATGTAAGTGTTGTCTTTTCTGTAGGCAAAGTTTCACTTACTTGTATGTTTCCGGGTGCAGACGGTCCAGCTAAAGTATGTTTGTATACCAATGAACTTACACCGAAATCAGATCCAGCAGCCCACAATGTAGCACCAGAATCAAAATAAACATTATAAAATGTATAGTTTGTACTTCCATAGTCAGTCACAGTCCATGTACCACCTGAATCACTTGATGTAATTAAGATTTTTTCTCCACCTATTGCAATACTGTTACCAGATGACTCGATTGAATACAGTTGTTGATCTAACACACCTTCAATTGCCACAGATGCCCAGGTTATACCACCGTCAGTTGTTTTTAAGACTGTTCCTTTTGTACCAACTGTAAAACCTGTTGAATTATCTAAAAAAGTGATTCCATGCAAAACCTCAAGTGTACCTGTTGTAGCAGATGCCCATGTATTTCCCTTATTTGTTGTGTAATACATCTTTCCATCTTGACCCACAATAAAACCCGTCCCATCATCTTTTGTTGTTGAATCATATAAATTTTGAGAAATACCAATATCTTTTACAACCCATGTACCATATGCAGAAATGTAGTGATATAAAGTACCATTATCTGCAGTAATGAAACCTGTGTCACCATTAAGCTCAATTGAGTTGATGTTATCGGTTATACCAAATGACATTGATTGCCAAGTAAGACCTGAATCTACTGAACTTTGTACTGCACCTGAATTTCCAACAATTACTATATTTCCATCAGCAAGCTTGCCATGGTCAAAATAAAAATCTGAAGATCCTGTTTGACCTTGTTGCCATGTTTGACCATCTGCTGAATACAGAGATTTTCCAGTATTACCGGTTAAATAATATGTACCTGAGTCTTCAAAAAAAGATCTTGCGGTTTGTAAATCCCCTTCTGATACAGATGTCCACTGACCGGCATGTGCAGGTTGTGCAAAAAGAGACATTAAAAAAACGAAAGTAAAAATATTCAATATACGCATACACAAGTAGTATATCTTATTTTACAATCAACATGAAGATCTTTGTAAAAATATTTAATTAATTGTTTTAGAAAACCAAAAACCCCTGGATAAACCAGGGGTTTTAATCAAATTTATTACATTAAAGTAATAAAATATTAATTGCTTTTAATTTTATAAATTAACGATCTAGTTTATAGGAGTAACTATCATGTAATAATCATCCGAATGAAAATTTATTATACTTCCATTACTGAAATCAAGATATACGCCGCTTCTCATATAGGTTGGAGATCCTGAATGTAAAACATGTATTTCTCCTGTTTCTAGATGTTTATATGTACCTGTATATGCATCATAATCAGGGCCACTGCTTGCCTGTGTCCAACCAGGATTTCCATAAGGATCTGCCAATCCATTAAAACCTGTTACCAAACTAGTAGCTAAATAATTAGGATCTGTAGAACCAAGAGCTGTCATTAGGTTGTCTGTATTTAAAATATCCCCAGGATAAACATCTGACACAATCACATTTCGTGCTGCATTAAGAGTCATGCTGTCTCCTTGCGAACTAACGTAAAAACCTGCTGGCCACATACCGTCAGCTGTATACGTTTGATTTGTCCATAGATTCGTCCAAATACTACTATAAACAAATAAATCCATACCACCAGGTACATATTGATTCTCATGTGCAAAGTATCCAATTACATTAACATTACTAACGGTAGACCCCTCTTCAGGGCCAAGTAAAAGTCGGACACCTTCAATGCCATCACTTATAGCCCTATATTCCCTGTCTATTGGAAGAAAATTTGTAATTGACCCAAGTTCCACACGATGAATCACACCAGAAATAATATCAACATAATAACCTGGTAATCCATTAATAGTGCTTCCAGTGAATGGATTAACTGTACTAACTATGGTCCCATTAATTGCAGGTAAATCCACACTCAAGTCCCACACAGCTCCTACTTGATAACCATCATAAGACGATAACCCTGCTGATGTTACAAGACCACCGCCACCAGAAGACGCTCCACCACCTACGTGTGTAGTTAGTGCAGTTAATGTATTTGAACAATTTCCAGCAGCACCCTCACCGTTTACAGAATCATCATCTATACGAATATTCCAATAAAGATTTTTATTAACAATCGCTGCTGAGTTTCTGTACCCAAGATTTAGATCAGTA
>JAAZYG010000027.1 GCA_014239775.1 Candidatus Uhrbacteria bacterium
CACAACCACTCCAAAAAATCTCTTCAAAATATTAAATCGTAAACTCATTTAATAAGTATTATTTAATAAAATTATAACATGTATACTAGTATCCTGCATGAATAAAACACACCTCATAAACAATAAATAAAAAATAAACACAAACAACACATACCACCACCCTTATACCCCTTTATAATTCCATACTTTAATTATTTCTTTTAAACAATACGTATAATTTTCTACAACCATGTCTCCATTGACTAAAAACCATGATTTTGCTAGACTTTTTCCGTTATGAATACAGAAATAATATTAAACATCTCACAAATTATTTTAGCTATATTGCTGATGATAACCATAATGATCCAATCTAAAGGTACTGGCCTTGGTGCAGCATTTGGTGGAGGTGGAAACGTGTACCGCACAAAACGTGGTGCTGAAAAAAAACTGTTTCAACTTACTATAATTTTTGCAATTTTATTTTTTGGTGTTGCACTAGTAAACGCACTTGTTTAGAATAAAAATAGCGTTTTTCAAATATTTTTAGAAAGATATCAAAAAATTCTTTTCCAAAAACAAATCAGAAAGAAAAAATCACCCAAAGGACCTAACTATGGCCCAAGTTTTTTCTGTAACCAAAACAAAAAAAGTGCCATCATTCAGACAATGGAAACAATTATCTAATGTAATATCAAAAACAGAATCAAACATACTTACAATATCAATTTCATTAATTATACTTTCAATGTTTGCATTGCTTGGTTTGTTCGCAACATCAAACAGAATAGAAATACCAACACTAGGCGGAGAATATACAGAGGCGCTTGTTGGTGAGCCTCAATTTATAAACCCACTTTATGCATCATCAAATGATGTAGATGCAGACATTGCTTCATTGATTTACTCAGGACTTTTAAAATTAGACCCGAACGATGGTCTGACAAATGATCTTGCATCAGAAATAAACATAAATGAAGACCAAACAGTATATACAATAACAATAAGAGACGACGCAAAATTTCATAACGGAGACGA
Source organism: Candidatus Uhrbacteria bacterium (assembly GCA_014239775.1). GTDB lineage: Bacteria > Patescibacteriota > Patescibacteriia > UBA9934 > GWF2-40-263 > JAAZYG01. Next base: position 1,018 of record JAAZYG010000027.1, read on the forward strand.
AGTAATGGCACGTGATGTCGTATTTACAATTAATGCAATTCAAAATTCATCCTACAGAAGTCCGCTAGCACACAAATTTAAAGATGTAAGCATTGTCCAAGAAGATGATAAAATAATATCTTTTATTCTTGAAAGTTCAAATGTAAATTTTAAAAATGCATTAACAACAGGAATACTTCCAGCAGGACTTTGGGCAGAAATACTTCCACAAAACACACCTCTTGCAGCACTAAACCTACAACCAATTGGAAGTGGTCCATATAAATTTTTAGAATTTACAAAAGATAAAAAAGGATCAATTTTGTCATATACACTTAAAGCATACAGTGGTTATTATAATGAAAGCGCCAAACTACAGAACTTGACCTTTAAATTTTATCCTGATACTTTTGCAGCCTTTGATGCCCTAAAAAATAAGCATGTTGAAGGAATTAATCTAGTGCCTTTCACAGAAATAGAAGACATACAACAAAACAAAAACCTCAACATACATCAACCTTACATACCAAAACAAACAACGTTGTTCTTTAACCAAAAAACAAACGAAACACTTAAAGATCTTAGTGTTCGATCTGCAATAGCAGCATCAATTGATAAAACAGGTGTGTTAAATGATGTACTAAAAGGAAACGAACGAATATCAAATACACCATTATTACCTGGTCAATATGGTTATGATGAATTATTAAAAGGAATCGTATTTGATCTAGCAAAAGCAAACTCAACTCTTGATGAAGCAGGCTATAAATTAGCTGAAAATAAAATTAGGTTATTAAAAAATACAGAAATAGAGAAAAAAGAAGATGACACAGAGGATGTAAATGTAGAAACAGATGCTTCTGAAGAAAATAATGAAAATACAACCGCAGAGGAAATCAAAGAAGACAACAAAACATTGTCTTTTACACTTACCACAATAGATAGTGAAGAATATATTTTAGTTGCAAAAAAACTAAAAGAACAAATCGAACAAACCGGTATCAAGATAGAGATAATAACAGTGCCTTCTGAAATATTCTTCTCTGAAATAATAGAAACAAGAAATTTTGAATTACTGCTAAGTGCAATAATGATGGATCAAAATGCAAACCTAACACCATTTTGGCATTCTTCTAAATCACAAACTGGCTTAAATGTAACTGATTATAAAAATGATGATGTGGATATATTATTAGATGAATTAAAAGAAACAACAGACGAAACGAAAAAAATAGAGTCTTTAAGAAAAATACAAGAACAAATCCTACTAGATATCCCGGCAGTATTCTTATACCAATCAGCATATACATACGCCACGCCAAAAAAGATACAAAATGTTATAATAGAATCAATCACACAACCATCTGACAGATTCATGCATATAACAGATTGGTATCTAAAAACAAAAAAGGTATTCAAATAAATATAAATACGCGCTTTTTTCTGGATGCAGAACAATTTGCATCTTAAAAAGATCACGTACCTAACACAAATCAAGAGAGAGAATTTAGTTCCTTAACAATTGAATACTTTAATTAGAAAACTAAATAGAATAAAAATATTTTTAAATTTAAATTATGAATAATAAAAAACCAGGTCCCAGAAAGTCTTCTTCACGCAACACGCGTTCAAAGTCGACATTCAAAGGACGTGTATTTCGTGCAGAAAATTCAAAACCAAAAATGACTGCTCGCACGCAAACAAAAACAATCAGAACACCAGGAGGAGATAAACTAAAAATCATAGTACTTGGTGGTTGTGAAGAAGTTGGAAGAAACTGTACTCTACTGGAGTATAAAAATGATATTATTATCATTGACATGGGTCTGCAATTTCCAGAAGAAAACATGCCAGGAATCGATTACATAATTCCAAACATGTCTTACTTAAAAGGTAAGGAGAAAAAAATAAAAGGCGTAATTATTACACATGGTCACTACGATCACATAGGTGCCATACCTCATACAATTCCAAATATTGGAAATCCAACAGTGTATGCATTACCAATGTCTGCTGCAATTATTAAAAAGCGTCAAGAGGATTACCATACAACACCATTAAACCTAAAAGTGACAAAAGCAACTGATGTGCTAAAACTTGGATCCTTCAAGGTTTCATTTTTTCACATTAACCACAACATTCCTGATTCAGTAGGTATCGTGATTGAAACACCTGTAGGAGTAGTGTGTCATACAGGAGACTGGAAGTTCGACTTTCATCCTGCAGGAACAGAACATGCAGACTTCCAAAGAATTGCTGAAATTGGAAAAAATGGCGTACTTTGTTTAATGGGAGACTCAACAAATGCAAACGTTGAAGGACACCAAATATCTGAAAAAATTATTGGTGAAGAATTAGAACGTATTGTAGAAAAAGCAAAAGGGCGTGTCATTGTAGGAACATTTGCTTCCCTTTTGTCTCGTGTAAAACAAATTATTGAAGCAGCAGAAAAGCTTGGTAAAAAAGTTGCAATTGATGGTTACTCCATGAAAACAAATGTTGAAGTTGCAAAACAACTAGGCTTTATAAAATGTGCACAATCAACCCTAATAAAACCAGAACAAATGGATGGATATCCTGATAATAAAATTGTTCTTATTTGTACCGGTGCTCAAGGTGAAAAAAATGCAGCTCTAAACAGAATTGCAAATAACGACCACAGATCTGTAAAGGTAAGGAAAACAGATACGATAATATTTTCAAGTTCTGTAATTCCAGGAAATGAACAGTCTGTACAACGCTTAATGGATACCTTATACAGAAAAGGTCCGAAAGTTATAAACTATAAAATGATGGATGTGCACGCTGGTGGTCATGCTAAAAAAGAAGACATCAAGTTAATGCTTGCATTATTTAAACCAAAATACTATGTACCTATTGAAGGAAACCATTTCCTTCTACGTGAAAATGCATCTGTCGCACACTCAATGGGGTGGGAAGAAAATAAAGTTTTTGTTGTAGACAATGGTCAAATCATGGAATTTTGGAAAGGTGGTGGAAAAAAGACTGACCAAAAAGTTCCAACAGACTATGTGTTTGTTGATGGTCTAGGTGTAGGTGACGTTTCACAAGTTGTACTACGTGATCGTAATGTTCTTGCAGAAGATGGAATGCTAGTTGTAATAGTGAGAATAGAAAGGCGTACAGGCAAACTAGTTGGTTCACCTGATATTATAAGCCGCGGATTCATCTTCATGAAAGAAAATAAAAAACTTATAGAAGATACACGAAAGAAAGTTAGGCAGTTAGTAACAAATAAAGATAAAAAATCTGCAGCTGACACAAAATACATTCGTGAACAAATAAGAGACGGTATCGGTTCATTTTTATACAAAAAAACTGAACGTCGCCCAATGATCTTACCTGTAATTATAGAAGTATAAAAAACACCCTCGCTCAAGCGGGGGTGTTTTCATTTTAAGTACGCTTTGATACTATTACGCACATATGGCAAGAGTACTTACAGCACTACAACCAACAGGAATACTACATCTTGGAAATTACTTTGGTGCAATAGAACCATTTGTAACACTCCAAAATAATAATAACGAGAATATATTATTTGCAGTTGACTATCACGCAATTACAGTACAGCAGGATCCAAAAATGTTAAAAAATAACATCATGTTTGCAATAGCAACATACATTGCTGCTGGAGTAGATCCAAAAAAGACAATCTTGTTTCAACAATCACGCGTAAAACAACACTCAGAACTATGTTGGATTTTAAATTGTATAGCATCAATGGGCGAACTGGAAAGAATGACACAATACAAAGATAAAGCTAATAAAAAGAATACTTCAACAACAGTGGGTCTATTTGATTATCCGGTGTTAATGGCTGCTGATATCCTTTTATATGACACAGAAATCGTTCCAGTAGGAGCTGACCAGAAACAACATGTAGAGCTTGCACGTGACCTTGCACAGAGGTTTAATAATAAGTTTGGTAAAACTTTTACAGTACCTAAAGTAGAAATCAGAAAAGAAGGTTCACGAATAATGGGACTAGACGATCCTAAATATAAAATGTCAAAATCTGCCCCAAGTCCAAAAAATTATATTTCCCTTATGGATGATAAGAAGACTGTACAAAAAAAGATATCAAGCGCTACAACAGACTCAAACAGAGAAATCAAGTACGATAAATCAAGAAAGGGTTTAGCTAACCTAATGACAATATACTCATTGATCACAGGTCAAAGCTATAGAGAAATAGAACGTATATATAACAATAAAGGATATCAGGAATTTAAATACGATCTAACAAAACACACAAACAACTTTCTATCTCCACTGCAAGATAAAATCAAAATTAATCTAGAAAATAAAAGTAACATAGTAAAAGTACTAGATAAAAATGCAAAAAAAGCAGAAAAAATTGCCGAAGAGAAAATGAAGATAGTTCGCAAACAACTTGGAATAACCATTTAAAATAAGCTCGATATGAGCTTATTTTTTTTATGTGTATAACAAACCCTTGACACCTTAATTCCACTCGTGTAGAATTCGCGCTTGTCAGCCTATATTTAAAGAAAGGAGGGGGGCATGACTAGCTTGAAATTTGTAATTGTATTCTTAGGAGTACTCACATCCATTACACCCATTACATACAGTATTGTTAACTGGGAGACAGAGACAGAGACAAACAAAACCGTTCTTGTAGACAACATTGAATGGCAGGTAATTGATTCTGAGGATCTACCAAATGGAATTTATTCTGTTGAAAAGATCCTGTCTGATCAGGGGGCACTGGTTGAAAAATTCAACTTTGGTGGTGTGCGGCACTTCTTAGTCCAAGGTTTAAACTATGTTAATGTTGGACAAAACTTTCAACAACTAACAATTGATGAACCTGCATCAATAAACATCGCTGATTCAGCACTCTAGCATCTCAAACTGAGATGCTTTTTTATTAAAACTATAAAAAATAAATAAATAACATATATTGACAAATCACCTTATTTTTGCTATTATTTTCCTGTTCTAGGAGTGTCGGGTGATTGCGTTATTGGAAACAATACCGAGGAAAGTCCGAACACCTCTTGTACTGCAAAGCACAAGAACAAAGAAAGTCGTTAACGACGACCGAGTATAAGAATCAGTAATCGAGGAATTGGTTTACTTATTCCTCAATTACTGAATCAAAGCCTAGGGAAAGTGCCACAGAGACTATACTAACCAACACCTAGTGTTGGTAAAACGTGAAAAGTGATGTGAGGTACCTGTCATTTATGAACAGATGCTACACATCTCGCTCTATGGTGACATAGATGCGTGGCAAACCCTTTCTGGTGTAAGAGCAAATTTGGTAGCTCGCATGAGCTTAATGGCAACATTAAGCCTAGATAGATAATCACCTCCTTCTTGTTTACAAGGAGAAGACAAAATTCGGCTTACAGACACGTCCTAGAACAAGACCTTGCGCTACAAATAATAAATAAATATTTGTAACTTGAGGTCTAAAAATCCTCGTCAAAACGAGGGTTTTTTGATAGCATTATCATGACTATGAAGAAATCAGAACTAGTTTTTACACTAACATTAGTACCCATTGATTTACTTTCTTTATTTGCTGCAGCATCAACTGCATATTATTTAAGATTTCATCCTTATTTCACAGATATAAGACCAATAATTTTTGATCTAAGATTTGAACCCTATTTAAAAGTTATCATACCTATTATATTAATATGGATTTTTGTTTTTGCAATCACCGGACTGTATACAACAAAAAGAATTTCAATAGCATCAGAACTTACAAAAATAGGATTAGCATGTTCAAGTTCAATGGCACTTGTTTTTGCAATATCCTTTTTCTCAAGAATACTTTTTGAATCAAGATTTATAGCACTTGCAGCATGGATACTTTCAATAGTATTTGTATCTACATCACGACTTTTTATAAGAGGACTCCAAAGATCCCTACTCAAATTCGACATAGGAACAAAACGCATAATTATCATAGGTAAAAATCAGACAGCCCAAGCTTTAATAGAAGAATTCAACAAGAAAACAAGACTTGGTTTTAAGATTATTGGACAATATAAAAAATTTGACAAGTCAATTGCAACCAAAATAAAACGCTTAAAAAAAGAAGATAAAATTGATGAAATTATTCTTGCCGACCCATCTGTAAGCAAAGAAATTGCACTAGAAATAATCACACTTACAGATACAGAACATCTTGGATTTAAATATTCTGCAGATATGTTTACTGCTGCAGTTGGAAAATCTGTAATACACACATATGCTGGTATACCTATAATCGAAGTAAGTAAAACACCACTAGATGGATGGGGTGCGATATACAAAAGACTGTTTGATATAACAGGTGCATTAATACTGATAATATTATCCCTGCCAATACAGATAATAGTAGCTGTGGCACTTTTCATTGAACAACCTGGAAATATTTTATTCTCCAGAACATCAGATGGTAAAAAAACACAACGAGTTGGACAAGGTGGAAAAACATTTTATTACTTCAAATTTAGATCAATGATAAAAAACGCTCATAAGTTACGATTTGATAAAGAATTTATCGAAAAATATGGCAACGAACGAGAAGGCTCACCTTTGTTTAAATTAAAAAATGACCCACGCATAACACCTGTAGGAAAATTTATAAGAAAATACAGCATTGATGAAATTCCAGAATTTTATTCTGTACTGATTGGAAATATGTCACTAGTTGGACCAAGACCTCATCTACCAGAAGAAGTAAAAACATACAAAGATACACAAAAAAAGGTACTTACAATAAAACCTGGAATTACTGGATTATCACAAATCAGTGGACGAGCAGATCTTGACTTTAGCGATGAGGTTAGGCTAGATACATATTATATTGAACATTGGGGTCCTTGGTTGGATTTTTACATCCTACTTAAAACTCCATTGGTTGTTTTATTCAGAAAGGGGGCGTACTAAACAAACATGAAGATCGCACTCATTCACGACTATCTTATTCAAGACGGTGGTGCAGAAAAGGTATTAGATGTATTTCAAGAAATCTGGCCTGAAGCACCGACATTTACACTGTTTTTTGACCCAAAGAAACTACCAACATTTGCTGGTAGGGATATTCGCACATCTTTTTTACAAAAGATGCCTTTATCAAAATCGAAATACCAGTGGTACATAACCCTAATGCCTGTTGCCACAGAACATTATGACCTGTCTGAATTCGATGTTGTGCTTTCCTCAACAAGTGCATTTGCAAAAGGAGTAATAACAAGACAAGACGCACTGCATATATGCTATTGCCACACTCCCACAAGATACCTATGGTCTGATACACACAGCTATGTATCTGAACTTAAAATACCAAAAATTATAAAGACACTCCTACCACCAATTTTATCCAAATTGCGCATTTGGGATAAACAAGCATCGGATCGCGTAGATGCTTTTATTGCAAACTCTCAAACAGTCAATCAAAGAATACAAAAATACTACAGAAGACAATCAGACATAATTCACCCACCGATTGATACACATAGATTTAATATTTCCAATAAAGAAAAAACGTATTTTTTAACTGGGGGAAGACTTGTTGCGTACAAAAGATTTGATCTGGTTGTTACAGCAGCAAATAAAACAGGAATTAAAGTAAAAATATTCGGAACAGGCCCGGTAGAAAAAGAATTAAGAAAAATAGCAAAATCTAACATAGAATTTTTAGGTAAAATTTCAAATTCAAAACAAAATGAAATATACGCAAACGCAAAAGCATTTATACATCCACAAGAAGAAGATTTTGGTATTACACCAATAGAATCAATGGCGGCTGGTCGTCCTGTTATTGCATATAAAAAAGGTGGTGCTTCAGAAACAGTCATAGAGGGATTAAGCGGAGAATTTTTCGAAGAACAAAGTTGGGAAGAACTAGCAGACCATATGATTAGATTTGATGACTCAAAATATAACCCTGTTTTAATAAAGGATTATGCAAATAAATTTAGTCGCGAAAGATTTAAATCTGAAATAAAAAACTTTATTGACTCAAAATGGAATAACAAAAATACAGAATTCTAATTATGCGAATTCTTATAGATATAAGGCATTTGTGCCAAGAAAAACAATCTGGTGTTGGTGAGTATACAAAACAACTGCTACACGGAATTTTTAAAATCGACCAAGAAAATGAATACATTCTTTTTTCAACCGGCAGAACAAAACCAAAAGAAGAACATGGCGAATATTCAAACGTACTATATCGACACATTAAAACACCGAATCAAATTATAAATACAAAATTCATTTTTCTAAAACACCCTTCAATAAATTGGTACGTAAAAGAAACAATAGATCTAATCTTTTTGCCAAATCTAAACATAACTGTATTACCAAATGACATTCCTTGTGTACTTACAGTACATGACATGACATGGAAAATTTTTCCAGAATTTTACTCAAAAAAAATGCAGGCTTGGCACAATCTTGTAAACCCAAAAAAACTAATTGATTACTCATCTAAAATTATAACCCCCTCACAAACAACAAAAAACGATCTGCAAAATCTTTTTAAAAAAAATAGTGAGGCTATAACAGTTATACCTCACGGGTGTGATTTACAGTTTACACAAAAAATGGAAGCCAGAGACCATGGTGTTAGATCAAAATTCCATTTACCAAAAAAATTTATTCTATTCATAGGAACCTTAGAACCTAGAAAAAATTTACTAGCATTAATACAAGCAGTCGATGCATACAGAAGAATTACACACGATGATTTACATCTTGTCATTGCTGGTAAATGGGGATGGAAATCTCATAACCTAAGAAGACGTCTTTGGAAAAAAGATGTTAAATCCTGGGTACATCAAATGGGCTACATACCAGACAAAGACCGCGCAGCAATTTACAGATCAAGCGAAGCTTTAGTATGGCCATCAATATATGAAGGATTTGGTCTTCCAATACTTGAAGCAATGTCTTGTGGAACCCCTGTAATCACAAGCCACACTTCCTCTATTCCAGAACTTACTAATGACTGTGCACTACTAATTGACCCCTATAACATAAATGACATAACTGATGCATTAATTGGATTAATGCAATCAAAACCATTACAAAAACAACTATCAAACAGAGGGATTGAAAGGGCAAAAAATTATAATTGGAACAAATCAGCTATTAAAACACTGGAATTATTCGAAACTTTCAAATAATTAAGATTGAAAGTGTACTTTTGTGGATATCCTGAGGAAAAAATCAGGATTTTTTGTTATAATTTAGTTGAATCTGGGATTATATGTTGATTGGAATTGATGCTCGTATGTACGGGCCAAATGTGGGAGGTGGCGGTCTTGGTCGATATGTTGAACAGCTTATTTTGGAGCTACAAAAAATCGAAAACAATGATCGCTATGTTTTATTTTTAAAAAAAAATAATTTTGATGATTGCAAGATCACAAAAGAAAATTTTTTAAAAAAAACAACAAACATTCATTGGTACACACTTAAAGAACAACTGTCTCTTGGAAAAATTATTGATGATCAAAAACTGGACCTAATACACTTCCCTCACTGGAATGTACCACTGAACATAAAGACACCTTTCGTTGTAACCATACATGACCTCATACTTCTAGAAGAACCATATTCATCTAGAACAACAACACGGAACAAACTGGTGCATAAAATTAAATACCTTGCATATAAAAAAGTATTAAAACATGCCATAACAAAATCAAAACACATAATTGCCATTTCACAATACACAAAGGACTCTATCCTGAAACATTTTCCAAACATAGCTTCTGAAAAGATAACAGTAATTTATCAAGGTGTTACAAAATTAAACACACTAGAGGAAAAAACATCTGAAATAAAAGTACCTGACAATTATCTTCTTTACATTGGAAATGCCTACCCACACAAAAACCTAGAAACACTAATAAAATCCTTTGTAGATATTAGTAAAATTAATCCTGAACTTCATTTGGTTCTTGCTGGGAAAAACGACATCTTCTATGAACGATTAAATAATTTTATCAAAAAACAAAATACTGTAATGGATAAAATTAAAATCATACCAAATCCAACTGATGCAGAAATTGCAGGCCTATATAAAAAAGCAGAAATATATGTATTCCCTTCTAGAATTGAAGGATTTGGATTACCAGCACTTGAAGCAATGCAATTTAAAGTTCCAGTAGCATCATCTAATACTGGAGCGCTGCCAGAAATACTACAAGATGCAGCAATATTTTTTTCTCCAACGAACAAAGAAGACATAACAACAAAAATCAACGAATTGCTCAACAACACAAACCTACAAAATTCATTGATTAACAAAGGCAATATCAGAATCAAGATGTTCTCATGGTCAAAAACTGCAGAACAAACAAACCGTATATATAAAACTTGTGCCAATTAAAAAACAAGTCAAACAAAAAAATAAAACACAAAAAAAGATCTTACATAAAGATACAAATATTTTAGGTTCTGTAACTAGCAAAAATTCTGATAAATATTTAAGAAAAGCTGTTACAAGAAAATCTTTAAGAGATACTACTACAAAACTTTTTGATAACTCATTACCTGAAATACTTTTATTTAATGGCATCTTAAATGGACATCACCTTAAAACTAAAACTCATGTTGAGATTGGGAAACATACAATGTCACCACATGTTTTACATTTATCAATAACACCAAATCAAAACCTAATTATAGAAGATGGATATGATCCAATTAGACTAAATTTAATAAATGGTAACTTTAATTTTGAGATAAACCCAAGTGAGGTAGTAGTAGACACATCAAATGACATAACTCTTTATGATAATGATGTATTACATCAAATCACTGAAGATCTAAAAGAGCCAGATAAAACAATTGAGTATCCAATAATTGCACAAACCATGGTGTATGAAGATGTTCTAAAACCATATTCACAAAAATTATATACATCACATATACGTTCTGCAATTACCCAAAGATTTTTTGAACCAAAAATAATACCAAAAGATATATTTTCCTATTTTGACTTTCCGGAATCAGAAAGTCATAACAAACAAGAAAATATAGAGGTTCCTAATCTAGACACTATTACACAAGAAATATGCTATGAAGAAACAAATACTAATAGCAACAATTCAACAAAAATAAAGTTTGGATTACCTTTTGGATGGCAAAGAACAATAGGAGCTTTTGTTGCAATGTCTTTTGTGTTTGTTTTGCCATTACATGCAATGAATCTTGTAAATAATTTACGTGATACAAAAATTGAAATTCAAAACCTTTCTGACAATGCTTTACACACACTTAAAAAAGGTACGAGTGCTGCATTAGTAAAAAATATTAACCAAGCAGAAACATCGTTTAAGGATGCGTCCGATCAATTTGCAAAAACACAACAAACAATCAATCAAATAGGTGGGCTTACAAATTCGATTCTTTCAACACTTCCTAGTACACAAAAAACATACAATACAGGACAAAATCTATTAAAAATGGGTGAATCTTTATCAATAGCCGGCGCAAGACTCTCACAAGGTTTTCAAGCAATGGAAGCAGAACTAAATCCAACTCCTGTATCAAAAATAAAGATATTGTCCACTTTTACAAATGCTGCAATTCCACACCTAAAAGACACTCAAAAATGGCTGGACAAAATCGATGTTGAAATGATTCCACAACAGCAACTAGAAGTTTTTTCATTATTACAAACAAAACTACCAACACTTATAAATACAGTTGAGGAGTTTACAGAGCTTTCAAAGCTCGCAGAGCAAATATTAGGTGCAGATGGTACAAAGCGATATTTATTATTATTCCAAAACAACACAGAACTTAGACCTACAGGAGGATTTATAGGAAGCTTTGCAGAAATAAAAATTAATAATGGTCTAATTGATTCATTGAACATACCAAAAGGAGGAAGTTATGATTTACAAGGTAGCCTAAAAACAAATCTTATAGCACCAAAACCCCTACAACTCCTAAAGGCTAGATGGGAGTTTCAGGACGCAAACTGGTTTGCTGACTTTCCTACAAGTTCAAGACAGGTAATTGAATTCTATACTGACTCAGGTGGACCAAGCGTAGATGGTGTCATTGCAATAAATGCAACTTACATCTCAAAATTACTAGGTCTACTTGGACCAATAGAAATGCCTGAATATTCCAGAATTATAAATGAAAAAAACTTTCTTTTTGAATCACAAAAAATAGTAGAACTTGAATATAATAAAAAAGAAAATGAGCCAAAAAAATTCATTGGAGATTTAGCGCCAAAATTATTGGCTAAAGTAATTAAGAAATCATCAAATGATTTTCTGGACTTAGCAGATTTACTTGGTTCAGGACTTGCAACAAAAGAAATTCAGATATATTTACAGGATGAAAATTTACAAGAAGATATATTAAAACAAGGCTGGGGTGGTGCTATAAAACGCACAGAAGGAGATTACCTAATGATTGTAAACACAAATCTTGGAGGTGGAAAAACAGATGGTGTTATGACAGAAGACATTAATATTAATGTAAACATGCAAACAAATGGATCTATAGTAAATACTGTAACTATAAAAAGAACCCACCATGGTAAACCAAATGCATTGTTTTCTGGTGTAAATAACGTAAACTACTTACGGCTATACATTCCAAAAAAATCAAAATTAATACATGCAACTGGATTTAGTGAGCCAGATTCTTCACTATTTGAATCACCAAACCCAAAATGGACCATTGATGACGATCTGTACTATTCTCTTGCAAATTCCACAAAACACTTACAAAGTAACACAGATGTTATGGAAGAATCTGGGAAAACAGTATTAGGAAACTGGGTACAAACATCACCTGGAGAAACCTCTATAGTAAAATTTACTTATGAGCTACCATTTAAAATAAATGAGGAGGGTCAAGAAACTGCTATTGATGCAATTAAAAAAATTGTAGGCGTAAAAAAACATGATCGTTACACAATGATAATTCAAAAACAGTCTGGTGTAATCAATCGACAAACAAACATAAATTTACAATATCCAAAAAATAAAAAAATTCTCTGGTCATCAGATAATCTAAATAATCTAGTTGTATCAAATGAATCCGATGCTTTTGTAGGTGTATTGTTTGACTAATATGTATGGCCAAAAAAAAGAAACGAACAAAAAGGGATCTAAAAAAAGAATTACGTGCAATTTATGAGGGAGCAGATGGAAAACTCCCAGATCTAAGCCAACTATCACATAAAGGTAGATCTGGATTTACGTCCATGCTCATAAAAACCATTCTGTTATTATTAACACTTTCCATTATTGCATGGTCTGGTTTTTTTCTTTTTACAGAAGGTCTATTTAAAAACAATGAATCTTTATTAACTGAAATAGAAGGACCAGCCAAAATTAGATCAGGGGAACAGGTTAGTTATACTATTAGATATCAAAATACAGGAGATGTGCCAATTGCCTCTTTGGATATGAAACTAAACCTTCCACAAAGCTTTCATTTAACATCGGCTGTGCCATCGCCTTTAAATGAAACTGAGTGGACGATCGGCTCCCTTTCCCCCAAATCAGATGGTGCAATAATAATACGTGGCATATTTTTATCTGAAGTTCCAAGCGAGCAAAGAATACAAGCACTATTTACATATAAACCCGCGAATTTTAACTCTGAATTTCAAAAGATAACAAGTAAACAGGTAGAGATTAAAGATTCTGTTATAAAACTAGTACTAAACGGGCCTACAAAAGCACTTTCCGGTGATGATGTTGAATACGAAATAAAAATACAAAATAAAGGAAAAGAAACAATATATAATCTACGAATATTACCAATAATAAGTAATGACTTTTCTGTAAATATATCTGAACCCTCCTTTGAAAAGGATAAAAATTACTGGAGCATAGACACACTTGCTCCTGGACAATTTGAATCTGTATCATTACAAGGCTCTTTTACAGCATCTGCATCAGCAGAACAGTTGCTAAGTGCTAAAGTTGGTTTTATTAAAGATGACATATTCCTAGAACAAGCAAACAAAGAACATATAACAGACGTACTTGGAGGTTCGTTATCTTTTCATCTAATACTAGATGGGTCTGACAAAGATCAGACTATTAGTCCAAATAAAATACTTCGCGGATTAATAGATTTTAAGAATAAAGGATCAGAAACAGCAGAAGACGTAAAATTCATTTTATCAATTGAAAGTGAGAAATCAGCTCCCATAGACTGGGAAAACGCAGACTTTGGTGTTGGAATAGTAACTAAAGAAAATATAATCTGGAGCAAAAAAGAAATAGACATTCTTGAAGAATTCAAACCAGGACAATCAGATGTTATTGATTTTTCAATACCAATAAAAACAAATTTAGATTTAGACGATTCAGATACATTTACACTTACATTAATTGCAGATATAGAAAAAATTGGATCTATTACAACAAAACGCACAATAGAAGCTACACCAATAAAAATTTCTATTAATTCGAATGCTAGTGTAAATGCACAAGCTGTTTATTTTACAGATGATGGTGTGCCAATTGGTACAGGTCCTCTACCACCAAAAATAGGTGAAACAACAACATACAGAGTATTTTGGAATGTAAATAACAGCATACACGCCTTAGATAACGTAGAAGTCTCTACAATACTACCTCAAGATGTTGTATGGAGAGACTCTACAGATAAAAATATTGGGACTCTTAATTATAACCAAACTACCAGACAAGTTAGATGGACATTTGATAAACTACCTTTAAATATACTTGGTGCAAATGCATGGTTTGACATATCAATCACACCATCAAATGATGATCTGGGTAAATTTGTAAAACTAACAAATCAAATAAGTTTTGAAGCGATTGACAGCAAGACAAAAGATGAATTAAATCAAAGTCTAGATACATTAAGCACAGATCTACCAGGTGATGAATTTGCAAAAGGAAAAGGTGTAATTACAAACTAATAAAACTCCGGTCTAAACCGGAGTTTTATATTTAAATATTATACATGTTATATTGTATATAGTCGTATAAGGAGAAAAGATGACATGCGCACAATACTACATATTCATATTTAATATGATTTTCTTAATATCATGTGGGCAAACTGAAATAATCTCAGATGATAGTTCTTTAAATAATATAGTTGGACAAGCTTATGATGGATATCTTATAGACGGGAATCTAGAAGATGAAATTGAAATCCTGGATAGCGCGTCTAAACTACAAATCACTTTTTCCGATAAAAATCCTCTAAGTGCGCAAATTTATTTTGAAGGTTCTATAAGAATTTTCTATATGATGTCATGGTGGGATATCACTGATGATATACAAAAAAACATCGACAACCTTTATGTAGAAAATGAAAAACTTTCAGGTATAGTATTTATTAGGGATGTAGAGCTGGGATTTACGGGTCAATTTAATATCGACAAATCAGAGCTCACAATAACACTTGAAAAAATTGGCATGCTTACATTACACAAAATACAATCGGAAAATACAGCCGGAGATAAAACATAAATAGATCTCCGGTTTTTATTTTATTTACTAAAAGAAATAAATAGACTAAGCTGATAAAACTTAATTAGAAGGAGGGGCTAATGAAGAATGTTTGTTTTGTTATATTACTTATTCAAACAATGGGCTACCCATCAATTGCCTATGCAGAAAAACCAAAAGCACATTTACAACTTTCAATACATGCTAAAAAAACCAACATCCAAAACACAATTTTTGGATTTGCATCTGTCATAGAATCACCAAAAATATCAAAAAATCCTGATGTATGGATTGCATTAATAGGACCTAGACTAGATGGTTACGGTTGGTACTTAGAAGCAATGTCTGGTGCAATAATAAACCACGGCATTGGAATACCAATCCTAGACATACGTTTTGAACTAAATCCAAAAATGATCAAAATACCATTATATATATGGGGAAATCCCAGAGTCATACTGGGTGAAGACTCTAATACATTTTATGGTTTTTTACAGATAAACTATGTACTACCATACAAGATTGCATTCATAGGAATTGAGACAGAAAATTTAATACAATCAAATATTAAGGACTGCTCAGTTGGACCCCAACTAGTAATAACATTTAAACACATGCATCTTGTAACCTCCTACCAATTTCATACTCTGGAAAAAAATCAGTTTTGGTTTCGTGCGTTAATTCATCTATAGACCAAATATAAGGTCTATTTTTTTATTAAATTTTTAATATACCTAATATGTCTATACATCAAATATTGTACTGGCTTATGTGTATAATCATATGTTCCAGCATACTCAACATCTTCGCCACCAAAACCAAGTTTAAAACGAGTTATACCTGCCCATTGATGATTTTTATCATTCTTGTCACAAACACCCCACCAATCATACCAATCAATACCCTTATACTTTGCGTCTTTAATTAAATACCAATGCAATAAATACGGTGCCATTAAATTTCTATTTAGATTAGATGACGCACCATGTAAATAAGTGCGCGTGCCACCAAAATCAATCATTATGTTTGCTGCCAATACCTGATCTTCAAAAGTAGCTGTTGCTAAAAACACATTACACTCCTCACTATTTAATTCACTTACCATTTTTTTATAATAATCTTTTTTGTGCAATCCAAAACCATCTCTTTTTGAAGTCTCTTCAAAAACATCCCAAACCAACTCAAAATCTACTGAAGATAAATTAACATGTACACCATTTTTTTCAGCAAGACGAATATTATATCTTGTTTTTTTATGCATGGATGCCATCAATTCATCTTCTGTTTTAGACAAATTTGTAATTATTGTCTTTGATGGCTGCACATGTGTTGTTTTATAAAAACCAGGAAATTTAAGCTTGTTAGTAAAAGAATGATCGAATCTTACAAACCAATTATCCTTAATGATTAAATCTAAGATTTCTTTTACATAAGAAAACCTCACACACACTGGACCACGTGGTACATAACAATAATCACCAAATAATTTCAGCTTTTTATGTACTATGTTTGAAATACCCCTCCACACACCATTCTTTTCAAAAATATACTGATCTACTGTATTACCTACCTTTGACTGAAACTCACCCCACTGCCATGAATTTAAAAACAGCCCAGAGCGTGGACCATTCTTTAATAAAAATAAATTCCATTTATTTTTCGTTTTTGATTCTAATGGAATTTTCTGCATATAATTTTCTGTATTTCTCTCTTTCTGGCTTAGTCAACATGTCTAACTCAACTAAAATATCAAATACCAACAACACACTCATCACACTAGCACACACAAGTACATTTGATACAATTCCCGGTTCTTTTGAGATTATAAATGATATTAAACTTAAAATAACAATAACAACCATTGATACCCATGTGTATGGTGAAATAGAAGAAGTAAGATGAGAAGAAATTTGCTGCCTATGAAATGCAGCCTCTCGTGTTACAGACAGCATTTCTTGAAAAACAATCTTATCGTGATCTGTCTTAAGATTTAATAAATACACAGCATGTGTTAGATCATGAAATTCTGGATGAGATAATTCATATTTAACAAAATCATTCTCACTGACTGTGTGTAAATATAATATAACCTGATTTCTGATACTAGATTTTAGACTAACTGGAATACTCATACTTTCAATTAAATGTGTGATCCTTCTCATTCTAGAAAGCTCCATTGAAATACTTAAATCCAACAATTTATTACGCTCAATTGTTTTATGAATAAGAAAACCTGCCAAGAAAACAAAAATTATCCCCATTGTTTTTGGGCCCATTATCTCAGGCGGGGGTAACTTTAAAACAGGAGCATACATCCAAACAATATATCCAATTGAAAAAATTACCATTAATCTAATTATATGAATGAAACGAAAAGTTTGTGACATATTATCTTGAAATTTGCTTAAGTGCTTGACGTATATAATCCTCTGTAGAATCAGCTTCAATTTTACTGATCATAAGTTCGGCATCTTTTTTAGAATAACCTAGACCAACCAATGCTTCAACGGCATCAGAATCCAATAATGACCCCTGAGGTTCATCAAAAATTACACCTTTTAATTCTAAAATTATTTTTTGTGCTGTCTTTTTACCGACACCAGGAACACTAGTTAAAAATGTAATATCACTTTCTGCTATTTTTAATTTTACATTATTTATATCTGATGCAAAAATTATTTTTTGTGCACCACGAGGACCAACACCAGACACTGTTATTAACTTCCAAAATAACTCCAGTGCCGACATAGAAGTAAACCCAAAAAATTCACGTTCATTGTCTCGTATAACTTCATGTGTATACAAAGTAATGTCACCACTCATTCCATGTGCCACATCCTCAGCTAAAACTATTTTATAACCTATTCCATCTCTTTCTAGAATAATATAACCAACTCCATGATACACAACTGTTCCTTTTATTAATACAATCATACCTACTCACCTTTAACAAACATTTTTTTATAAAATTCACCTGATCGTTTTGCAATCTCTTTATCAATTTCCTTAGAAAACATTGGTATTTTTGATTCACCCAAAATACCACTATGTATACTTCTCAGTATAACACCAAACTCAGGACCAGGTTGCATATTTAATACGCTCATTAATCCGCGACCATCCAAACCAAACTCTCTAAATAAACAACCGATCCTTTTCTTTTTATTTAACTCCTTAATTTTATCTACTGCAACTCTCCTATCTGGCAAAAAATCATGCTCAGAAATAAATGAATTAATAATAAGACTACTGTCATGATAAGAATCTTTTCCATTATACTTCAACGACCCACAAACCATATCAATAAATACAGAAGCCTGAAGTAAATCTATAAAATCATCTGCATCATATTTTTTAGACCTTGCAATATGTATATATTTTCCAATCTTACTAGGTTTAACTTTTTTAAAATCAGACACAAATTCTGTATGATGACTTATCAAATTTTCTATAATAGAACAGTCCCTGTTTGACAGACCATAAAATTTTGTAAAACGCATTAACAAAGCAGAATATACAGGTGAATGAATCAACCTTCCGTGATTATGATAATGAACCTCTATTTGATACTTATAAAAAAACTTTTGCTGTTTTTGCCTATCAGTACCACTCTCAGTTGAAGCAAACTTTTTAAATAAATTAATATATTCGTTGCGCAATCTAGAACGAACTTGATGATCTTTTATTGGATCATACGTCAACTTCATCTGAAATCCCCTCTCTGCACCTAAAGACATGTCAGGTGCATCAAATGTAACAGAAGCCCACTTTGCAGCATCATGACACAATATAAACACTTCAAATAATGCAATTTTTTCTTTTATTATTTCTTCCATTTCTTCAATCTCTCCATAATATCCTTTCATCCTTCTAAATTCTTCAATATCAATCAAATGAAGTTTTTCTTCTGATATAGCATATAAAACCATTAACATTTTTCTTAAATGATCCCTGAGAAAAGGTCCTTCACCGTGATAACGAATGTCTTGTGGTGTATTAAGAGCATCTAAAATTAAAGGCTCTGATAATGAAACTCTCTCTAAAATTGATTCAGCTTTTTTATATAACAAAACATCCTCATCAATACGCCTCATTGCTGCATCTAAAAATTCTGTATCCGACTTTTCATGCACTGAATTATATCTCCACATATTTTAAACGGTTACACCTAAAAAATTATAAACAGCTGCATCAACAGCATTAGTAACATCTACAATTGAACCCATACCATCAATGATACTATGTGCATGTTTTTTTAATGGAACAACATGCTCTCTATGCGCTGGTACAGCAACAGACCAATGATAATCGGTATTATAATTTGGTTGACGCTTCAACCGTCGTTTAAGCGCAACATCTTCTGGTACATCTAACCAAAGTCTTAAATCAAACAAATTACGAATATTTTCATTTGAAAAAATATGTAGACCTTCTACAAATATTACAGGAGAAGGATTATATAAAACAGATCCTGTTCTGGAATTTTTACCTCTATTATAAATTGGTAAGAAAATAGAATTACCTCCTTTTAAATTCAATAAAGCATCATACACTTCCTCCAAATACAAACTTTTAGGAAGGTCCCAATTTGGTAACCCACTCTCAAGTTTCGGACAATCTACTTCGGTTTTATAATACGAATCAAACCTAAACCGCTTCACACCACCTTGTGCCTCCAAATGATCTGCTATTGTTGATTTACCTGCACCAGATATACCAGTTAATCCAATAAAAAATGGCCTCATATTAAAGCCATTTTACATCAATCTAGTAATTTCTAAAAATAAGTTAAAGTTATTTCTAGTTATTCATGATTCTTACTTAACACAACTACGGTTGAACCCAACAATTCTCCTGGATTTGTTGAATCCCTAAATACTTCAACAAAATTTAATCCAGATAAATAATCGTGAACTGCAGCCCTTAAAACACCGGAACCGCGCCCATGAATAATCTTTACACCTTGTATGCCACTCATAAATTGTTGATTTAAAAAACTATCCAACTCTCGTAATCCAGCATCTACATCACTAGCACCGTGTAAATCAATCTCTGGCGAACCACCTATTTCAGCAGACAATAAAATAGACTCATTTAAATCAACAATTTCTGTTTTTTGATTTTCTAACCCCTCTTTATATAATTGTTTTTTCCACGGTTTTGGCATAATTAAGCTGCTAGTTTTTGCTCAGAATTATCACTCGCCAAATTTTCAGCTTTATTTTTTAAATATCCATACAATAACCATTCTCTTATTAAATCCTGACTTTGCTCATGAGATGTCCATATTCCAGCTCTGTCCAACCAATTATCAAATTGTTCCACATTACCTCTTCTAACGAATTCCTTGGCCAACAACTCTTCATTAACACCATCAAATATACCATCTGGAACTAAATCTATAATTTGTTTTAATTCATTTTTTTCAATTCCAGACAGCATCTTACTTGCCGCACGAGGATTATCAGACACTTTGTCTAGTTCAATTAATACATTTCTTAATAAAGAAATTTTTTCATTATCTGAAAGCTCTATTGTGTTCTTAGGAATATCAGAAATAACATCATGAACCTCTTTTAAAATAGATACAAACTCCTCATTATCCTCTAAATCAATATCTTCACCTGAATACTTAGGCTCATATGCCTCCAATAATTCATTGACCCCTTTGTCTGTATCTGAATCCCATTTTTTTTCTTCACCGCTTTTAAACCAACTTAAAACACCTTTAACAAAACCTTCCTTTTTTTCCATTACATCACCATCCGAATCATCACTATGCTCATTTTCTGTATTATATCTACCTGTTTCTTTTAACATATTTATATATTTTAATTAACCATCATCCTCATCTAGGATATCACGACCTATAATTTCTTCAAGTACATCTTCCATTGTAACCAAACCAACAAATTTACCTCGTTTTTCTGTAACCAACGCCATGTGAGCATGCGCTTTAATCATGTCATTTAACAAACTATCTAAACGTCTTTTTCGTGACACACGAACCAAATTATGAGTACGCATCAAATTTTTAACTAATTTTCCTTCAGCCATACCAATCAAATCCTTTGCATATAAAATACCTACAATATTATCCTGATTTTTAGAATAAATTGGTATCCGTGTATAACATATTTCACGAATCTCATACAACGTCTTTTGATCTAATACTGTACTTTTTGAAAGCATGTATACATCTTTTCTATTGGTCATTATCACATCCACATGCTTTTCTGAAAATGAAAGCGCGCCAAGCAATATCCTCTCTTCATCTCTATCTACTTCAGAACGAGGATCATCTTCATGCATGCGAATGATATGTTCTAATTCTCTTTTTGACCAAATAGTTCTCATCTCTTCTCCTAAAACCTTATCTAAAATCCATGCCATTGGTTTTGCTATTGGATAAAATAAGATAATTATAACCTCAACCATCCACGCAGTTCTTGCACCCAACTCCAATGCATAACGTGCAAAAGCAGCTTGTGGAATAATCTCACCAAATACAACTATTAAACCTGTTGCAGCTATTGCTGCAAAAACTCCACCTGCAACATTACCTAACATTATTGAAATAATAGAATTTACTGCAACATTACCCAAAAGCAAACTGACCAATAATAAATTACCTCTACTTCTTACTCTATAAACTTTCTCTGCCCTAATATCACCAAGTTCTTTTTTTCTTTCAAGCTCAGTTGTGTCTAAACTAAATAAACCAAGTGTGAGACCAGAAAATAAAGCTGAAAAAAATATTAATAAAAATAACCACAAATAAATAATTAAATTCATACATTATTATAAAACTTCCTCAATTGCTTTTTTAACATCTTTTAAACTAACAGTTTTTTTACCTTTTTCATTTCTATACCCCCAATTACGATCTAATCCAAATGTAAAACCACCAAACTTTTCTAGTAAATGCAATGCGTGATCTGACTCTTGTACATAAATCAAATGACGAGCTTTTTCAATTATTATTAATGGTGTTGGCTTACCTATCTCATCTACAACTATACGCGATAACCTGGGTCTAAGTTGTAAATCAGCCCCACTCTTCACAATAAAAAAATTATTCCATTTTATTCTACGTTCCCATGACCTGTGTGCTGACTTTTGTTTATTAAGTTCTGTGCTTTTATTTTTCAATGGTGCAATCAGATCATCGTGATACGTTAAAACTTTTTTTACTTCAGACTTTATATAACCCTCATCAAATAAAGCCCAAACATAACCTCTGTCCATAATAGCTATTCCACGAACCAAAAATGGATCAAAACCAAGTTTAATTAATTTTGTATCTGATAATTTAAATAATTGAATAAACTGCTCTAAAGAAGAACCCAGCATCTTGCCAGTCTTTGCATCATGCGCTCTATCTAATCCAGTATAATGATGATGATCAATTATTATTAATTCTGAAGTTATTTTTTTTAGCCGTGCCTCCATCTTTAACCCAGGCATTTCAACCACAATAACAGTTTTATATTTTTTATGCCTGATTTCTTTTGCAAAATCTCTTCCTTTATCTAATGATGCACCGTGGGTTTGTCTGGATTTAATAGTATGTAAACCTATTTTATCTGCAATCTGAGAAATTAAAATAGCCTCAGCGTCGTTTGGTGGAATAATTAAGACAGTTGAGGCTATTTTCATATATTTTATTTTTTAATAAAACCAAACGAAATATCAAATTCATTTATTCTAAAAGAGTCGTTTGTATTAGGCATATCTGATTGTGTAGTTAAATCCACTGAAGAAGTTGAATAAAGCAATGTATCCTTGTGTTCGGAAACCGCCTTTAACACTTCATCAGGACCGTTTATAACCAACATGATCTTATCACTAATTGTTAATCCTGACTCTTTTCGTAAAGAATTTACTCTGCGGATTATTTCGCGAACTGTACCCTCTCGAACCAATTCAGTTGTTAAATTTAGGTCTAAACTAACATCATAATCACCTTTTGTAATTTTAACATTTTTAATATTAACCTCATCCTTTATCAGGGTGATGTACTCTTCATTTAATTCCCCTGAAGGTATACTTACCTCCATTAATCCCAAAACCTGTCTAACATTAACACCTGCTTCAGACCTTCTTTCAAGAGCCTTGGAAACAATTGACCTTGTCCTGTTCATGGATTCCAGCATGTCAGTTTCTGAAACAGAATCTTTTGCAACAGGCCAAGAATCAAGATGTACGGACTCCAACTTTCCACCCACTCTTCGATATATATTCTCTGATAAAAACGGAGTGAATGGTGCCATTAATTTTGAAAGTGTGAGCAAGCATTCCTGCAATGTATGAACTGCATGCTGCTTATCCTCTTTATCAACACCTTTAAAACGATCACGACTTCTTCTCACATACCAGGTCGACAGATCGTTAATAAATGAACCTAAGTCACGCACAGTTTCTGTGATTATATAATTTTCTAAACGATCTGTTGTCTCAATCACCAACTTATTTAATCTTAATAAAATCCACCTATCAAGCACATGCTCACTTTTACTTTCTTTTACCGAACCTTCTTCGAACATCTCATAAAAACTCACAACGTTCATTAACAAGTTGAAGTTTTTCTTAACCATGTCTGACAATGTTTTTTCATCAAACCTTTTTGATTCACCTGGCTGATTAATTGTATACATGTACCAACGCACAGCATCAGCACCATACTTATCAATCATGTCCATTGGCAAAACAATATTCCCCAAGGACTTAGACATCTTCTTTCCCTTTGAATCTAATACATGTCCTAAACAAATAACATTTTTGTACGGCCTCTCTTTTCCAAGTAGTGTAGAAACAGCCAATAACGTATAAAACCATCCTCGCGTTTGATCTATTGCTTCGGAAATATAATCTGCAGGAAATGCATCACCAGAATCAACTAAATCTTTATTTTCAAACGGATAATGATGCTGAGCAAATGGCATCGCACCAGAATCAAACCAAACATCAATCAAATCTTTAGTTCTAAAATAATCTTTTCCATTCTGATGCAAAACAATATTGTCTACATAAGGCCTGTGTGGATCAAAATCATCACCAACATTGCTTTTATCTTTCGCCAACTCTCTTAACTGTTCAAAAGATCCAATACAAATTTTATCACCATCTTCTGATTCCCAAATTGGTAATGGAGTTCCCCAATATCTCTCTCGTGAAAAAGACCAATCTTTTACCTCACGCAACCATTCACCAAAACGACCATTCTGAATATGAGAAGGCTCCCAATTTATGTTTTCGTTTTCTTCTAAAAGTTTATCACGTAATTTACTCATTGCTATATACCAAGAGTCTTTTGCATAATAAATAACCTTTGTCTTACAACGCCAACAATGAGGATATGAATGAGTGTATTTTTTCTTAGAAAATAAAAGTCCTTTCTTTGCAAGATCCTTAATAATATCAATGGCGACTTCTTCATCTACCACAAACTTACCTTCTAAAAAACCTGTTCCTTGAACAAACGTACCATCCTGATTTACCAAATGATACTTTGGTAAACCTATTTCATTACCTAATTCAAAATCATCTTGACCATACATAACAGCAGTATGCACCACACCCGTACCATCCTCAGTTGTTACAAAATCTGCATGATGAATCTTGTACATATTCCCTTGCACATTCTCGTCCATTTCATTAAAAAATAAATCTTTCATGAATGAATACAACGGCTCATACTCTAAACCAACCAACTCAGACCCTTTTTGTTTTTCAATAACCTCATATTTACCTTCTATGATCTCTAACCTACTTTCTGCCAACCACACAAATTCATCATCTATTTTTATCTTTATATAATCTATATCTTTACCAACAGCCAAAGCTACATTGCCAGGCAATGTCCAAGGAGTTGTTGTCCATGCAAGAATGGATTCATTTTCTTTTCCAAGAATTTTAAATCTTGCAGTAATTGTAAGATCTTTAACATCTTTATATCCCTGAGATAATTCATGACTAGACAATGATGTTCCACACCTTGGACAATGAGGTGTTACTCGATAATCTCTATACAATAAATCCTTATCCCAAATTTGCTTTATAGCCCACCACAAAGACTCAACATATTCTGGTTTATAGGTTACATATGCATCATCAAAATCTAACCAGTAACCAAGCCTGTGTGTAAACTCCTCCCATTCTTCTTTATACTTCCAAACACTCTGTTTACATTTTTCATTAAACTTCTCCACACCATAATCCTCAATCTCATGCTTAGACTTAAAACCAAGCTCCTTCTCAACCTCAAGTTCAACTGGAAGGCCGTGTGTATCCCAACCAGCTTTTCTTTTAACACTGTATCCTTGCATTGTTCTGAATCGAGGAATGCAATCTTTAAACGCACGTGCTTCAACATGATGAATACCTGGATGACCATTTGCAGTTGGAGGTCCTTCAAAAAACACAAACGACCCCTTTGGAGCGTCTTTTTCTACTGTTTTTTTAAAAATTTGTTTATCTTTCCACTCTTTTAGAGTGTCTTGTTCTTGTTTAGAAAAATCCATACCATATGAGTATGCCAAGAGACAATAGAAAATGCAATAAGTATGCTAACATGGTCCACATATGAATAAATCAACTATATATATAGGAGCAGATCATGCTGGATGGGAAATGAAATCTCATTTAGAAGAATACCTGAAAAATAAAGGTTATTCTGTAATAGATATGGGAAATAAAGACCTTGTTGAAGATGATGATTATCCAGATTTTGGATACGCAGTTGCTAAACGAGTTGTTACAGACACAGATTCTAAAGGAATAGTTATATGCGGTAGTGCTCAAGGTGTTTGTATTGTTGCAAATAAAGTTAAAGGAGTAAGAGCTGCAACAGCATTCAATAAAAATGTTGCAACAACCTCTAGAACCGACGATGATTCAAACATACTATGCTTACCTGGGTTGCATCTTTCACAGACAGATGCTCTTGAAATAGCAGAAACATGGCTTGAAACAAACTTCTCAGGTGAACAACGACATGTTCGTAGATTAGAAAAAGTTTCAGAAATTGAAAACCAAGAATTTAAATCTTAATATGTTAGAAATAGTACCAGCAATATTAGTACAGTCTGAAAAAGAGTTTCTAAAAAACTTACGATCAGTAGAAAATAATTGTTCTCTTATACAGATAGACATCTTGGATAATACTCTATTTAAGAACACAACATGGAATGATGCTAAGGCAGTTGGTCTTATTGATGTATCTGCAGCAGTCGAACTGCACTTAATGGTTGAAAATCCAATACCTATAATTGAAGAATGGATGCACCATGTAAAAACTTTAAAAAGAGTAATAGTACACGCAGAAATGCACAGACCAATTGGATCCATAGTTTCTAGTATCAGAGATTTATCAGATTTAGAAGTTGCTGTTGCAGTAAATCCAGAAACACCACTCAGTGCAATAGAGGAGGTGATTCATTCAATAGACCAACTAACAATCATGAGTGTTCACCCTGGTTTTCAGGGACAAAAATTTGGTGACGAACAACATGTTGGAAGTGTAGAATCTATATTTCATAAAATTGAACAAGCAAAAAACCACAGAAGCGATCTCATAATTGAGATAGATGGTGGAGTTACAGATGACCTAATAAAACCATTGGTACAGTCTGGTGTAAATCGAATTTGTGCAGGCTCATTAATCTTCAAAAATGATGAACCTGCAAAAAAACTTAAAGAACTTACAGAAATGTTAAAAACACTTAATAATTACACAAAATAAACAACTTTTACTCTTTATTTGCATGTGATATACTTCACATATTCATAAATCATTAAAATAATTATGACAAAATTTTTAACTTGGTTTAGCGCTCTTTCCTTTACAACTGCTATTGTTATCGCACTAATTCTTACAGGTACCACACAAAATGTATCTGCTGGTTCTTTAGTTACAATAGATGATCTGTATG
Source organism: Candidatus Uhrbacteria bacterium (assembly GCA_014239775.1). Classification (GTDB taxonomy): domain Bacteria; phylum Patescibacteriota; class Patescibacteriia; order UBA9934; family GWF2-40-263; genus JAAZYG01. Next base: position 28,397 of record JAAZYG010000027.1, read on the forward strand.
CAGGAGATTTAATTAGAGGAGAAAGTTATTCTGCCGTTTATTATTATGGAAAAGATGGTTTTAGGTATGTATTTCCAAATGATAAGACATACTTTACTTGGTATGATAATTTTGATGGTATAAAATGGCTCTCTGATTCAAATCTTGCAAAAATTCAAATAGGAAGCACTATTACATATAAGCCTGGTAATAAAATGATAAAAATCAATTCAGATTCAAAAACATATGCTGTTGGTAAGAACGGCACACTAATGCATGTATCATCAGAAGAAATTGCAATTGGCTTATACGGATCAAATTGGAATACAAAAATAGATGATGTGCCTGATGCGTTTTTTGCAAGCTACACAATGGGTAGTCCAATAGAATTTGCTAGTCAATTTAGTCCATCCGCTGAAATTGTAGAAGCATCATCAATTGGTACAGACAAAGGACTTACATCAGCAACAATGGTTGATATTACAGAGTCTGGATTTAATCCAACATCTACAACAATTAGTGCAGGAAGTGTAATAAGGTTTGAAAATAATACCAATGATAAACATGGCGTAAGTGCAGATAATACAAAATGGGGTACAGGAACAATGAATGGAGGCGAATCATTTCTTAAAAAATTTGATGAACCAGGAACATACAGTTATCACGATAAGTACGACTCACAACAAACAGGAACAATAATAGTTCAGTAAAAAAATCAGGGTTTAAACCCTGATTTTTTATTTACATATGTTGTACTTAATACATTACTCATAAACACATTCACAAAGAACAATTTGATACGTTAAATATGCTACAATAAGTATAATATGCCGAATCTTACAATAGGACCCAGGGTCAGAAAACCATTACACTTACACGACAAGCAATTAAAAGTACTTGAAAATATTGCAACTGAAATTCGAGTTGATTTAATAGATATGCTTGTAGAAGCTGGATCAGGTCATAGTGCAGGACCACTCGGAATGGCAGATGTGTTTGTTGCACTATATTTTCATATAATGATACATGATTCTAAGAAACCAAACTGGAAAGACAGAGACCGTCTAGTTCTTTCAAATGGTCACATATGCCCTATCAGATATGTCACAATGGCACATGCTGGTTACTTCCCAAAGAAACACCTAAATACACTTAGAAAATTTGGATCAATCCTTCAAGGTCACCCCGAAAGCGAAAAATTAATTGGATCAGAAACAACTTCTGGACCACTTGGATCTGGATCATCTCAAGCAGTTGGAATGGCGTATGCCGGACTGCTAGACAAATCACCCTGGCGTGTTTATTGCATAATGAGTGATGGTGAATTAGCAGCTGGACAAACATGGGAAGCAATGCTTTTTGCTGGAAAAAATAAACTGTACAACTGTACATTTATAATTGACAGAAACAACATACAAATAGATGGGACAACAGAAGACATAATGCCACTTGAACCATTGGAAGAAAAATTTAAGGCATTCAACTTAAACGTAATTAGGTGTGCTGGTAACAGCATCTCAGATTTTGTTAATGCAACAGAACATGCTCATGGTGTCAGCGAAAAACCAACAGTAATAATTGCGGACACAATTCCCGGATATGGCGTAGATTACATGGAGTATGATTTTACATGGCATGGTAAACCACCAAAAAAAGGTGAAGAAGCAATAAATGCATTACATGCTTTAAGAACACTTGGTGGTAAAATTGAAAGCGAGCACGAATAATATGACCAAGAAAAATAAAAAACAAAAAGGACTGAATCGTAACATGCATCTTGCACGTAATATCCTAAATACAGAAAAAATAAAATACACACCAACACGTAATGGATACGGTGAAGGTGTAGTTGAAGCTGGAAAAAATAATTCAAAAATAATGGTACTTTGTGCAGACTTAACAGAATCTACAAGATCACTTGAATTTAAAAATCATTTCCCTGATCGCTTTGTACAAATGGGTGTATCTGAACAATCAATGGCATCCATAGCTGCAGGAATGTCTTTAACAGGAAAGGTGCCATTCATATCTAGTTACGCCGCATTCTCTCCAGGTAGAAACTGGGAACAAATAAAAACATGTATAGCGATACAAAATAGTAATGTAAAAATTGCTGGAGCACATGCAGGTGTGTCTGTTGGACCAGACGGCGCAACACATCAAATGATAGAAGATGTTGCATTAATGAGAGTAATGCCGAATATGAAAGTTATAGTACCAGCAGATTCAATTGAAACAAAAAAATCTACTATTTTAGCAGCTAAACTAAAAGGTCCATGTTATCTGCGTTTTGCAAGAGAAAAATCACCAGTATTCACCACAGAAAAAACACCGTTTAAGCTAGGTAAATCTGAAATATACAGGTATGGATATGATCTAACAATTGTTGCTTCTGGACCAATTTTATATGAAGCACTACTTGCAGCAAATAAACTATCAAAGGAATTTGGAATTGAAGCAAGAGTAATTAACTCACATTCAATCAAACCATTTGATGCAAAAACCTTAATCGCAGCAGCAAAAGAAACAGGAGCTATAGTAACTGCTGAGGAAGCACAAGTTGCAGGCGGGCTTGCTGGAGTAGTTGCTGAAACATTATCTCTGACAACTCCAGTGCCAATTGAAAGAATTGGTATACAAGATAGATATGGAGAATCTGGAACACCAAGAGAAGTACAAGAAAGCATGGGGCTAACAAGTCCATTCATTGCAATGGCCGCACAACGTGTACTTAAAAGAAAATTAGGTCAACGAGTTACAGTAATCCCAGAACACATATCCAGCGCAGATTCCTTAAGGATAGAAATGAGAAGAACTATAATTGAAAAGTCACTAAAACAAGCACCTAAAAAGTGGAAAGGAACTAAATAATATATATGTACGATCTTATTTCAGTTGGAGACATTAAACTTGATACATTTGTTTTATTAGATAAAGCTACATCATCGTGCAACCTACAAATGCCTGAATGTAAATTATGCATAGACTATGGTGCAAAAATAGATGTAGACATTGTTGATTCACAAATTGCCGGAACCGCACCAAATGTAGCAGTTGGAATTTCTCGCATGAATAAAAAAACTGCCGTAATTTCAAATATGGGACCTGATACAACACTCCGAATGGCTTTAGAAGTTCTAAAAAAAGAAGGTGTTTCAACAAAATACATCAGATCAATTAAAGGAGCTAAAAGTGCATACTCGGTTGTATTAAACTTTAAAGGAGAAAAAACAATACTTACCTCTCACAATAAAAAAAAATACAAAATACCAAAACCTATACAACCAATGAAATGGATGTATGTAGGTGAAATGGGACCAGGTTATGAAACATTCTATTCTACAGCAGCAAATTATGTAAAGAAAAATAAAATAAAATTAGGAATCAACCCTGGTAGTATACAAATAGAAGAAAAAAAACCTCAGTTGTTTGAACTAATCAAACAAGCTGATGTGCTTTTTGTAAATCTAGAGGAAGCACAAGTAATTGCTGGAGAGCACACAACAGAAATACACCACCTGATTACATCCTTATGGAAATTAGGTGCAAAAAATGTCGTTATAACAGACGGTAAAAATGGTGCATATGGATTCGATGGTAAAAATCTATATCACTCAAAAATTTTTCCTGGAAAATTAGTTGAAGCCACCGGTGCTGGCGATTCATTTGCAACAGGATTCATAGGTGCAAAAATGAATAACAAAACCATGCAAAACGCTCTGGCGTGGGGATGTGTAAACTCATCATCTGTAATTGGTTATGTAGGTCCACAAAAAGGACTACTCTCAAATAAAGAAATAATCAGGAGGCTCAAAAATAAAACAAACTTTAAAGTAAAGGAAATTTAGTATGTTACAGACATTATCTTATGTTCTAAAAAAAGCTAATAAAAACAACTACGCAGTAGGTGCTTTTAATATAAATAATCTTGAAATACTACAAGCTGTAATAAACGCAGCAGAACTAGAACAGTCTCCTGTTATCATACAAACATCTGAAGGTGCTTTGAACTATGCTGGAATGGACGAACTAGGAACACTTGTACATTTAGCAGCAAAGAAAACAAAACTGCCAGTAGTTTTTCACCTAGACCATGGAAAAAATTACGACCTAGTAGTCAAAGCAATTAAAAGTGGCTACTACACATCTGTAATGTTTGACGGCTCTTCCTTGCCATACAAAGAAAATATAAGGCTGACAAAAAAAATAGTAAATCTTGCTCATAAAAAAAATATATCAGTTGAGGCAGAGTTAGGTGCAATTGCTGGAATAGAAGATTTTGTGTCAGTAAAAGAAAAAGATGCTCATCTTACAAACCCTGAACAGGCAATAGAATTTGTTGAAAAAACTGGATGTGATGCACTTGCTATTGCGATTGGAACAAGTCATGGTGCATATAAATATAAATCGGCATCAAAACTAGATTTCAAAAGACTACAGCAAATAAAAGAGTCAGTAAAATTACCAATTGTTCTTCATGGTGCATCAGGAATTCCTGCAAACATAAAAAAGATATGCATAAAATATGGATGTGATATAAAAAAAGCCAAAGGAGTATCAGATGCAAATATAAAAAAAGCTGTAAAACTTGGAGTAAACAAAATAAACATAGACTCTGATCTAAGACTCGCCTTTGATGCTGGTGTAAGAAAATTCCTGAAAGAAAATCCATCAGAAATTGATCCAAGAAAAATACTAAATCCTGCAAAAGAATTAATTACAAAAGTAGTACGCCAAAAAATGCAAATGCTTGGCTGCTCAAACAAAGGATAATATGTTTGATGTAATTACAATCGGATCAGCAACAAGAGACGTCTATTTAATATCGTCGGCCTTTATTAAATTAGAATCAAACAAATTTGAAACTGGTGTTGGTGAATGCATGTCACTTGGATCAAAAATAGAATTAGATAAATTAATCCTATCCACTGGAGGTGGTGCAACAAATGCAGCAGCAACATTTGGATCACTTGGTTTTAATACAGCTACAGTTAGCCGAATTGGAGATGATGCTTCGGGTAAGGATGTTGTATCTGCTCTAAACAAATTTAATGTTAGTACAAAATTTATAAATGTAATACAAAAGGGACAAACTGGTTACTCGACACTGCTCACAATGCCAGACGGTGAAAGAACAGTACTTGTATACAGAGGTGTTTCTGCTAATTTTCAGGCAAAAGACTTAGATAATAAAATTTTTGAGCAAACTAAATGGATATACATTACTTCATTAAATGGAAACATGCCTCTTATTAAAAAAATTCTTAAACAAGCACAAAAAAATAACGTAAAAATTGCATGGAACCCAGGTAAAACAGAACTAGCTGCTGGAATTAAAATATTTGAGCCACTACTACCTTTTATAGATATTCTAAACATGAATAAAGAAGAAGGTAAATTATTAACAGGTAAAAAAACCATTAAGTCTATACTTCAAAGACTGGCAACAAAAGATAAAGTTAGATTAATTACAAATGGCAAAAATGGCACAACTGCACTATTTAACAATACAACCTTGTTTGCAGACACAACTGGCACAATTGGAATCTCTAGTACTGGTGCTGGCGATGCGTTTGGATCAGGATTTTTATCAGGAATAATTAAAACAAATGACATAAAATACGCATTAGCTGTTGGCACACTTAACGCTGAAGCAGTTATACAAAAAATAGGTGCAAAAAATGGCCTACTAAAAACATGGCCTACTAAAAAAAATATAAAAAGAATTAAAATAACAGAAGTTAAATAAAGATATGAAATATAAGGTCTTTGTAACACGCCAAATTCCAGATGATGGAATAAATATTCTTAAAAAAGACAAACGTATTGATCTTGAAATATATAAATCTGATTTAAAAATACCAAGAAAAGAATTATTAAAAAGAATAAAAGGAAAAGACATAGTCTTATCTATTTTAACAGAAAAAATAGATAAGACTTTTTTTAAAACAGCAGGAGATAAATTAAAAATGGTTGCAAATTATGCAGTTGGGTATGACAACATAGACATAACAGAAGCAAATAAACACAATGTAACAGTTACAAATACACCACATGATAAAATCTCTGAATCTGTTGCTGAGCATACGATAGCACTAATGTTTGCGGTGGCAAGACGAATATGTGAATCAGATAAATTTACAAGAGCTGGTAAATATAAAAACTGGGGGCCACAATTATTACTAGGTACAGATTTTTATGGAAAAACTATTGGAATAGTTGGTACAGGAAGAATTGGAGCAGCAGTTGTAAGTAGACTACATGATGGGTTTAAAATGAAAGTTATTTATAATGATATAAAAAGAAACCCTGAACTTGAAAAGACAACAGGAGCAAAATATAAATCATTAAATGAGCTATTAAAGCAATCTGATTTTGTTTCACTACACATACCCTTAACACCAAAAACCCATCACTTAATAAGCACACGAGAGTTTAAATTAATGAAAAAAACAGCTTTTCTAATTAATACTGCACGAGGTCCAGTAGTTAATGAAAAGGCACTTCTTACTGCACTAAAAAGGAATGAAATAGCAGGTGTAGGAATGGATGTATATGAATGCGAACCATTAATTGACTGTAACACTACAGATAAGCTATCTTTAGCACAAATGGATAATGTGGTATTGACACCACACACTGCATCTGCCACTCTTGAAGCTAGGCAAGCAATGAGTAAAGTTGCTGCACAAAACATAATAGCTTTCATAAACGGCAAAGTACCACCAAACAAAGTAAATTAAATATTTAGGTTATTTATATGCAAGAACAGACTTCACAGAACAATTCAGGAGGGGATAAAAATAAGCAACCAACGCTAGTATATGTCATCGCATCAATAATAATAGTCATGCTCTTATTTATTGCAAACTCAGCAAATGATACTAACACAGTCAAAAACGAACAAAGTGATATAAATAATGAAATTGAAAAAATAGATGGTATGGTCAATGATAGAATAGACCCATCCAATCTAATCCAAGCAACTGAATTAAAAAACTTTAAAGATCTAACACAAGCCAAAGAAATTATAAACACATCTCAAGGCAAAACCTCTGACAAAGAAGAAATAGAAATGATTATATACGGCATTGTAGAGTCTGATAAAGAAAACATGGTTTATTTTGCAACAAAAAATCTAAACAAAAATACAGGTGAAGTTTTTACAGGTATATACCACTACAATACAGAAACCAATAGATGGCACAGAATTTATAAAAATACTTTTATAAAATCCGAAGACGAGTCAACAAGTTATTTAAGAGTAATAGGACGAATGGGTAACCAACTAATACTTTTTAAAGATAATACAAAACGTGAAAAAGAAAACTGCTCCTCATACTGGCTCATGGGAGATGAATCAGAATACGAACTTTCACTTCTTTACATAGACAGTCCATATTCAGAATTTGAAACATTCCATGTACCACAAAAACTAAAAGATGAGGAAACAAAAAGAATTAAAGAATGCTTATCTAAATAAAAAAATCTCCAGTTTAACTGGAGATTTTTTTATTATTTATACCTTTTGTTTTTTTGTATTTTTAAAAAAATATATAAATCCAAAAACAATAAGCACACCTATTAATACTAGTGCGTAGATATTATGCAACAACATAGATAACATTATTGTGATAAGCGATAAAACAAATGAAGAAATAAAAGTAACAATACCCAACAATGACCTACTTAAGGAACCAAACATTGGCACAACATCCAACAATACACTTATAGGACCTAATAGAGACATCGAACCAAACCACATCATTAAAAAACCAATCCCCCTAAATAACCATTTAGATATTGTATATTCTGAGTGCATTGTAGTAATGGCATAATCATGTGACCCAACAAATAAACGATACAAATCATTGTTTTTATTATCTATAAATCTAATAATTTTGTCTCCGCTTAACTTACCAAAAACAGTCCCCTCAAATCCTGGCTCTAATACCCTATAGCTGATACGTAAATCACCTATCTTTGGAGCATCAAAGCTTGCACTTTCAGATTTTGGTATATAAACATACTGTCCACCAACAAGTTGTGAATCAGCATTTAACAAAATATTTTCCTCACTCAATACAAGTGTTTCACCTAAAGGTAATCGAATCTTGTTTGGATTAATTTTATAAATACCTATTGCAGCTTCTGTAGTTTGTTTAGATAAATTTACAATAGACTTAATTGGATTCTCATGACCATCTATATACTCAAAATCTGCAGTTTGAGAAGGATTAGACTGCCATTCCTTAATATACTTATAAGTTGTTTCTGTTGTTTCAGATCCACCCATATTTACAGAACTGCTTGTTTCAGTTTTTTCTTTCCAAGCATACATTTCAACAGTTCTATTTACAGAAACATAATCACCCTCCTTTAAAAAAAGTTTATCTGATAATTTTTGATTAGATGTAATGTTTCCTGTAACTGAAACCAATCCTCCTTTATTGATCGTATTCTCTGTTAATACACCTGAATCAATCACTTCTGCATTTGCAGCAATTAATGAGATGTCGGTTTTGCCTTCATTCCAATATAACACACCAAACGAAGCAAGAAATAATAAAAATCCAACCAAAATTCCTCCAAACGAACCCTTAATTCTACTACCGTAGCTTTTTCTGACAGTTTTTGTATATTGATCTGGCATAATAATATTTTCTTAATTTTAAATCATATTACCATAAAATATTACGATTTTAGATAAATATTTTATTTAAGCATGGTGGTAAGTTAAAATAAAATACTCAAGATAACTCTTGAGTATTTTATGGTGGACCCAGGGGGACTCGAACCCCCGACCCCCTGCTTGCAAAGCAGGTGCTCTAGCCAACTGAGCTACGGGCCCAAATAAGTAAAGTGGTTAAATAACACCCCAGCAGGCGAAATATTATCAATATTTAATTAATGTGTCAATGTCATTTCTTAGTATAAAATAGTATAATTCATACGTATGAACCAACCTCAAAAAATAATATTAACAGCCTTAATATTATTAATATTGCCACAAACATCCTTTGCAAAACATAATGAATATATTCAAATAGAAATTCTAAATAATGATAAAAAAATAGATTTAAATATTGGAAATAAGGCTGGTGGTGTGAGTATAAATGCAGCTGATCTTGGAAATGATGGCATACCGGAAATAATTGTTGGTAATGGACTAGGTTTTGAACCAAGAGTTAGAGTACTTCGACAAGATGGTACAGAAATTGGTTCATTTCTTGCATACGCACCAAATGTGGGAATTGGTATTAATGTTATAACATGCGACATAACAGGAGATGGTTTTAATGAAATAATAGTTTCACCACAAAGAGGTGGTGGACCACATATAAGAATATTTAACAGATACGGAAAAGCAATCGATAACGGCGGATTCTTTGCTTATAATAAAAATTTTAAGGGTGGCGTAAATTTAGTATGCGGAAATTTAGATGATAGCAAACAGTCCGAACTGGTAACGTTACCTGGACCAGACGGAGGACCACATATAAAAGTATGGAACTTTTCTAATGGACAAAGTAAGTTACTAAAACAATTTTTTGCATTTGATGCAAAAAATACAGTTGGGCTTGTCGGAACAATACATAAAAAAATCCTTCATGTATCTCAACAAAAAACATCTACACCTTTTATAAAATCTTTTTCAATTAATAGCCCTGTTACCTTGATCGATGAAAAAAGTTTGTCACTTCAAGTAGAAAGTGTTACTTCTATATTTTTTGCAAATGATAAAAAGTACTTAACAACTTCATCATATGCAACAATGCATAATATTGATGATGGAATAAATGAAAAAATTAACAGTGTACATAAAAGTATAACCGGCACATCAGCAGACTTAAATAATGACGGTATTGAAGAGATTATTTTTACACCATCAAGAATTTTTACAAATGATAATCAAGAAAAAAAAATTGAAGTGAATGTTTCAGAACAAAGATTATATGCATATAAAAATGGTTCATTAGAAAATACTTTTCTGATTTCAAGCGGATTAAATAACACAACACCTATTGGAAAACATGATATATTAGCCAAATTAAAGGAGGTGCACTACAAATGGTTTTATGGTCCAAACGATCCAAGAAATTATGATCTTGGAATTATTCCATATAATCTAAGAATTTATCCGCACATATATTTACACTACGCACCTTGGCACAATAATTTTGGACACAAGATGTCACATGGATGTATAAACGTCTCACTAGAAAATATGAAGTGGTTATACGCATGGTCATACGAAGGTATTCTAGTAGATGTGCATGAATAATCTTGTTTAGTAAAAAAAAATCTTTTACAATGTATATATCGTTTAGTACAAAGCGTCATGTGCTTACGAAACCACTGCAACAAAAATTGCAGTACTCGATCGAGTATCTAAGTAAAGAAAATGAAACAGGGAGGATTTTTTGTAAACCAAGTTTCATATAATTAATTTTAATATGCCCGCAAAGAAAAGAAAGCCGGCTAAGAAAAAACCTGCTGCTAAGAAAAAAGCAGCAAAGAAAAAGCCAGCAAAGAGGAAGGTAGCAAAGAGGAAGCCTGCTAAGCGTAAGCCAGCTAAGAAAAAAGCTGCTGCAAAGAGGAAGCCTGCTAAGCGTAAGCCAGCTAAGAAAAAAGCTGCTGCAAAGAGGAAGCCTGCTAAGCGTAAGCCAGCTAAGAAAAAAGCTGCTGCAAAGAGGAAGCCTGCTAAGCG
>JAAZYG010000045.1 GCA_014239775.1 Candidatus Uhrbacteria bacterium
AATCACAGCCTGTCCTAATAGTTTCTTTGCTTTCTTAACCTTCTCATCATCTCCTGCTGCTGTTAAGTACAGATATCCAGCGTATACAACTAAAACAACAAAGATCAGACCTAGTGTTGAAGTGAAAAATTTTATTGTTTCACCTACAACCATTGCAAGTGACTGGCTTGTATCTACTCCCATATTATCACCAATCTCATCTAGATTTTGAATATTTGTTTTTGTTGATCCTGCAAGCGCATTAGACCCGAATAGTAATATTGGCAATGTTGCTGCCCATGCACCAAATTTGATTATTATTTTTTTCATAGTTAAGTCAGTTTATATATGTATCACACTATTATATACACAAATTTTGATTTATTGTAATTATGTATAGTTAAAATTAGTTTTATGTATTAATGTTTACTCTTTGCTTATCTCTGAGAGGCTTCCTAGTACAAACAATGCAATTGCATAGGCTGAAAGTACAATTATTAAACCAATCACAGCCTGTCCTAATAGTTTCTTTGCTTTCTTAACCTTCTCATCATCTCCTGCTGCTGTTAAGTACATGTAACCAGCGTATACAATTAACATAACTAAAATTAAACCCAAAGTATTTATGAATACTTTGATTATGTTTCCAAGTAATTCAGGTGCTTCTGTGTCTGGTGCGTCTGCAAAAAGTTTTGCTGTATTTAATTCACCCATCAAAGTTCCATCCTCAGTGTCTCCTATTATGGCCATTGCTGTATGCGGTAACAATATCATTAATACACCAAGTTTTAATATTATTTTTTTCATATTTTATATCTAATTATGGGAATATTGTAGCATGTATTGTTGGATTTATGTAAGTATTTTTTGGATTAAAAAAACAGTGAAATTTCTCACTGTTTTTTTAATTAATGTTTTATGCTTTTGTTACTTCTGATAGAGATTCAAATACAAAGGATGCTATTGCATATGCTGACATTATGATTATTAAACCAATCACAGCCTGTCCTAATAGTTTCTTTGCTTTCTTAACCTTCTCATCATCTCCTGCTGCTGTTAAGTACAGATACCCAGCGTATACAACAAGTACTACGAAAATAATTCCTAGTACTGATAGGAATACCTCAATTATATTTCCTAGCATTTCTGGAAGAGGTGCTGCTGTTTCTTGTCCAAGTCCCTTACCTACACTTTTTAGGTTTACTGCAGGATCTAGTTCTACTGCAAATGCTGTAGATCCAGATAGTAATATTGGTAGCGTTGCTGCCCATGCACCAAATTTAGCTATAGTTTTTTTCATAATTTGTAAATTATATTTTAATATATTTTTAATTAAGTACTAATCTTATTCTGGACTAACGGGATTCGTGTTTGCTTCAAGTGTTTCCACAACAAAGCTTGTTATTGCAAATGCCCCCATTACTATTATCAGTCCAATTATTGTGGAGCTTATCATTTTCTTTGATTTTTTAACCTTTTCTTCATCTCCTGCAGCTGTCATATACATCATGCCAGCATATACTATTAGTACTATGAATATCATTCCTGTAGCTTGTAGCAATGATTGGATAACTCCACCTATAAATGCCGGAAGTTTTTTGTTTGACTTAACGCCACCAGCTGTTGCAGCTTGATTAAGACCAGATTTTATTTGAGAACCAGCAGAAGCTTGTGCCACATTTGGTGAAAGCTGAACACTACTTCCTATTTTTTGATTGTAATTTGTGTCTTGTACATTGTTTGGTATAAGGCTTATGCCTGCAAACAACATGACCAGTGCCACAACAACTGATATTAGTGGTATTAATCGTGCTTTCATATATTTACATGAGGAGACGATTAGTTTCATCTGCTCATGTAAACCCCCATGTAAAATGGGGGATTGTAAATACCTGTATTAACCAGCTCCTCCACCTGCTCCACCAGTAAGTTCTCCTGTGATTTGAGTAATAACAAAGTTTGCGATTGCGTATGCTGATAAAATAATAACCAGACCAATTATACCTGAAACAATAAGTTTTTTCGCTTCTTTTACTTTCTCATCATTTCCAGCTGCTGTCATCCACTTAAATCCACCAAGTAGAATAATTATAACAGCAATAATTCCTAGAAATCCCATTGCTACACGAATAATTGAAGCAATTGCAGGTACTAATTCTGCGTCACCTAAACCTGCATCAGCTGCAAATGCATCTCCTGTTGCACCTGCTCCTCCAAATAATTCATCTCCTGTTAGAGCCTGTGCGTGAACTGTGCTAACTGATCCAAGTAGTAATGGTGCGGCTAACAACAGAGCAATTATAGCTCCTAAAATATAACCAATGTGTCTTTTTGATAATGTATTCATATTTTTTCACCCCCTTATTAATTTATGGGTAATTTATTAAAAATTAAAAGAAATAAGTTTTCTATATTTTAACTCTTATTTGCTAAATCTTATAATTAGATATCCACACTGAACCATGCAATGTCTGAGTTTAGTGTAAAAACTTTGTTTAAGATACAAACCAGCAATCTTCTTTTTATGTGTTTATCCTGCAAATGCTTTAATTACAAACTCCACAAGTGTGTATGCCATGAAAATAATTGCTAAACCAAAAGTTGCCCAAACCAAGGTGTCTTTTCCTTTTTTTATTTTTTCTGCAGACCCACCTGATATAATCCACAGCATCCCGCCGTATACAAACATTAATAGTGCAAGTGCTCCACTTACTCCAAGTAGAGCTCTTACTATTCGTCCTATTACTATTTGAGGTGAAGTTGTTCCAAGTGGATTGTCTAGTTTTGTAGCAGCAAGCGTTGTTAGTGGCAACATCCAAACATATGCACTTATTAGTAATGTTTTTTTTAAATGTTTCATAATTAGATTTATATATAGGGACTAGAGAATTGTTCGTCAAAAGTACAGGTTATTAGTAAAACTAAGCAGGACCAGAATCAATAAGTGGAGGAGGAGCTGGAGGAGTTTCTGTTTCTTCGTACTTACAACACCATCCGTCTTTTAAGTACTCACAGTCCAAATGTATTGATTCTTTACCATTCCCACAATTCGAAACACCAATGTCTTTTATACAAGACCAGGACATCGCACTGCCAGCGGCTGATGGTGGAACAGGGTCTCCTGTAATACCGGATATATACCCCTCAGATCTTGATGTGTATCCTACTCTGTCTGCGCATACTTCAGTTGACTCTGGAACAACACTACCTCCTCCAGCAGGAGCTGATACAGTAGCTCCCAATGATCTAAGTAAGAACATTATTATTAACCACGCTGACATAACAATTAATAGTCCGATTGTAGATTTTTTTAAATACTCCTTACCCTTGTTTCTTCTTTCTGCATTACCTCCTGATGTAATAAAGTAGATACCACCAATAATATACATTAATAATACCACTGCGCCTATTAAACCAATTACATAATTTCCAGTGTTTGCAAATACTATCATGATGTCTTCTAGTGAACATGTTCCAGAGTTTCCACAAGCTTGCGAGATTCCTTGCATAAAAGGTCCTACTTGTGATCGTGTACATCCACCTCCACTACAAATATCGCTGCTGTACGCATTGGTTGTTATAGGAAATATTAACAGGAATGCTAATACTAGTAATGTTTGTATTTTTTTATTCTTCATACTAGAAGGTTTGGTTTATTTTATTTTGTGCAATACCAACAGTTTTTTCAACCTCTTCACCAGCTAACAGTTCGTCTATTAAACTTTGGAAAGCTTCTTCCATGACTTGTGCGTCCTTTCCTTTATACCAGCTTTTTGCGGTAAGCACCTGTGACACAAAAGCAGAAAGGTCTTCATTGTCAATCTGTGAATTTATAAGTGCTCGTTGTGCTGTTGGTTTTTTTGCTTTTTCTAAGTATGAAGTTACTTTATCTTGTTTTGTTGCAAATAGTAAAAAGTCCCATGCCCAGTCTGAATATTTTGTTGATTTTGCAACTGTTTCTACCCAATAGTTTGCGTAGTTTACAGTTTTACCACCATCAATTTGTGGTAGTGGAGCAATTGAGAATTTGAGCTTTGGCGAGGAGTTTCGTATTAAGTCTGCATGATATGAATATCCAAAAAAGAACGCAACTTTTCCTGCTACAAATGCATCAAATGAACTAGGTTGTTTTTCATTCCATGTGTAGACCTGTTTTGATGGATTTGCAAAATCGCTATAAAAATTTACAGCATCATATGTAAGCTCTTCTTGTTCTTCGCTGCTTCTAGATGCAAATGTTGCATGATCTCGGTTATTTGTCATTTGAGTTCCGTTTTGCATCATTAGAACAGATATTAAATCAGCCGCTCTCTCAACGTTTTTACTTGTTCCCATTGCGGCTCCGGCTTGGAGCACAACATCGTCTGGTCCTATTTTTGTAAGTTTTGTAACTTGATTTTGAAATTGCTGCCATGTTCCTGGTGGTTCAGGAATTCCTGCTGCATTAAGTAGGTCTTTATTGTAGTACATTGCAAGTGTGTCTAGTGCAAGTGGTAATGCAAAAATTTTATCTGTTGGTTCAGCTTTTGAGTTTGGTTGATATTTTCTAATTACGTCATCTATGACAACATCTACATATTCTGATTTAAGTTTTTTTATAGATATTGTCGGTTGTTCTTTTAATGTATAGACAACTTCTTTTTTTACAGTTCCACGTACTTCAGAATATGGAATTGTTACAGAAGGTGGCATTGGTTTTATTAAGCTTTTATATTCACCAATCCATGTATTGTTTATTGAAAAAATATCAGGACCATTTCCTTCTGCAAAAGCTCTTATCAACTCATCTTCGTATTCATCATATCTAAGCTCACGATAGTCTATAGATACATTTGGATGAATAGATCTATAAGCTTGCATGGTGTCATACAATGTTGTGCTGTCATCAAAAACTCGCCATATTTTTAATTTAGCTGGTGTTCTAGCGAGTTTTTCTGCAGTTGATGGGCCTCCGCAACCAGCACCAATTAGTGTAAGTAACGCAAAAATTGCTATAAAAGGTTTTAGTTTCCTGAAAACGTTCATATTAAGAGTGGTGCTTTTTTAGATATTTCTTTAAATCAGGCCCAATGTCTTTGTGTTTAAGTCCTAACTCTATTTGAGCTTGTAAAAATCCTAATTTATTTCCGCAGTCATAACGTGTTCCTTCAAATTTACATCCATAAATTACGTTATTTTGTTTTAAATATGTCGTAAATGCATCAGCTAGTCTTATTTCGCCATCTTTGCCAGATTTTTGTGATGGTAAAAGTTTAAGAAGTTTTGGTGTAAGTATATATCTTCCGATTGCTATTAAATTTGACGGAGCTTTTTTTATTGGTGGTTTTTCCACAAAGCGATCTATCTCCCAAACATCTTCATGTATTTTTTTTCCACCAATCACACCGTAGTTAGACACCATCTTTTTGGGTACTTTTTGTAGTGCTATTACAGGGTCTCCATATTTTTCGTGCGCATCTATCAATTGTTTGAGCGCTGGAACATTGCCATCAATAATATCATCTCCAAACAATACAGCCACAGATTCGTGAGCATCTATAAATGGAAGTGCACTTAGTACCGCATGTCCATCTCCCAGTGGTTTACTTTGTCTTACAAAAGCAAATTTGGCCATTTTTCCAATTTTTGAAACAGACCTAAGTTCACCCATTTTCTTTTTTTGTTCAAGTCTATATTCAAGTTCAAAGTTTCTATCAAAATGATCTTCGATAGCTCTTTTTCCAATTGCAGTAACAAATACTATTTCTTTTATTCCACTTGCAACAGCCTCTTCAACAATATATTGAATGACCGGTTTGTCTACAACTGCAAGCATTTCTTTTGGTTGAGCTTTTGATGCTGGTAAAAATCTTGTCCCCATTCCAGCTACAGGTATTATTGCTTTTGTAATTGCCATATCGTTATTCAAATTATAGCTGAAAATCAGTATAAAAAAAACACCTAGATATAAGGTGTTTATAATATATGTAAAATTATATTTTGTAATACCTTATTATTGAGTTAATGTTTCTTTTGATTGTTAATATAATTAAATATGAATTTAAGTAAGCAGAAAGAGTTTTTGTTCAAAGTTGTTATTTTTTTAAGCTCATTTTTATTGTTTGTAATACAACCATTGCTTGCAAAATATTTTTTACCTTGGTTTGGTGGGTCTTCATCTGTTTGGGCGGTTTGTTTGTTTTATTTTACAACCATGCTTTTACTCGGATATTTATATGCTTATTTATTGAATAAATTTAGTTTCGTACATCAAAAAATTATACATTCTATATTGATATTTGTTGCTTTGTTATTTATTTTAATAAATTGGTCTAATTGGGGAACGCCTTTAATGCCAGATGTGCAAAGCATAACAGTTGGATTGAATGCTCCTTTTCTAAAGCTTTTAAAATCATTATTTCTTGTTATTGGGATTCCTTACTTTGTTTTATCTTCTACGGCGCCACTGTTGCAGTCGTGGGCATATAGATTGGGTGTTAAATCTGTTTATAGGTTTTATGCTATTTCAAATGCCGGATCATTAATTGCTCTTTTGTCCTTTCCTTTTTTAATAGAACCATCTTTGCCAATAACACTTCAAGCATATATTTGGGTTTTTTGTTTTTGTGTATTTTCTTTTTCTTTGATTTTTATTATTTTTAAGTATTCTGAAAATAATGTTGTTATTAGTGTTAATAAAACATACGGTTATTTTTCTATTAAAGAAAAGTCTGTGTGGGTACTTCTTTCCTTTCTACCATCTTTTTTATTAATGGTTACAACTAATCATCTAACTCAAGTGGTTGCAAGTGTTCCTTTTTTGTGGATTGTACCATTGGTTTTATATTTATTAAGTTTTATTTTTGTTTTTTCAAATATTAGATTTGATAGAGGTTATTTTTTTAAGAGCTTATTAATAATTTTCAGTATTTTAAGTTTTATTTTTATACAATATAGCTCAGTTATCTCAATTGTAAATCAGGTAATAATATTTAGTTTATATTTATTTTTGGCATCTATGTTTTTTCATGGGTTGCTTTATGATAAAAGACCAGACGAAGATCATCTGACTTTATTTTATTTAATAACTTCTTTTGGCGGTGCGTTAGGTACATTTTTTATTGCAATTGTTGCTCCGTTATTATTTTCAGATTTTTTTGAGTTTTTAATTGGTTTGTCTTTTGTGTTTTTTGTATTGGCGTTTTATTTTTTTACAGAAAAGGCAGATTGCTTAATGCAAAGGATATATAAATATTTATCAAAAGGCACTTTAATTTTATTTTCCGCATTAGTTATGTTTAGTATTGTTTTTAATCTTGAGTCAGATTCTATATATAAAGAAAGAAATTTTTACGGAAAAGTATCAATAACTGAAGATACTGGCAACTTAGAGGGTGTTTACAGGATTCTTTCTAATGGTACTACTGCTCATGGAGCCCAGTTGGTTTCTGATAATAAACCCATATATCCGTTATCTTATTACTCTCTACATAGCGGAGTGTCAGTTGCTTTTGATGGATTGAGAAGGGTAAAAGATAGGCTTAATGTTGCGGTTATTGGTTTGGGTACAGGGACTATTGCGTCATATTGTAGAGACGGAGATGTGTTTGATTTTTATGAGATAGACCCTTTGATAGAGAGTGTTGCTTATGAGTATTTTGATTATCTAAATTTATGTAAGGAACATAATATTATTATTGGTGATGCAAGATTGTCTCTTGAAAACAAGAATGTTGACAAAGAGTCTGGTAAATATGACTTAATAGTAATAGACGCATTTACAGACGATTCCATACCTGTTCATTTGTTAACAAAAGAGGCATTTCAGGTGTATGGATCATTGTTAAATTCTAATGGTGTTTTAGCAGTTCATATATCAAATCGTTATTTAGATTTGGAAGGTGTTGTAAAAGGAGGGGTTAAACATATTGGATATGATGGGTTTGTTTATTCTTCTAAAGAAAATATGGATTATAAAATATTTAGTTCAACATGGGTTGTTGTTGCACCAAAAGGACATGATTTAATTCAAGAATTTATAAAAACAAATAAACAAAAAAGTATTGAAGAAATCAATCAAACAATACTTTGGACAGATCTATATAGTAATTTATTTTCAGTTTTAATTAAATAATTTTATAGAATTGATTTTGCAATGTTTATCAATTCGCCTTCTGTAACACGACTGGTATTTGAGCCTATTAGTATTACATTCTCATCTTTTTGAAATATAAGTAGTTTATTAAAAGGACACACTCCAATTGGTGTTGTTTTGGTTTTGTGACATGTGTTAAGTGTTGGTGTGTAGACAATGTTTGCCTTTGTGTAATTGTTTAACATTAGTTCCTCTTGTTTATATTTAGAGTATAAACCCATTTGTTCTATTAATTTAAAATTTGGTTTGTAGTAGATTTCTACAAATTTCCAATCATTCTTTGTATATACAATTGATACTGTTTCTTCAGGTATTGCTGTATGTTTTTTTGTATAAATTCCAATTACTTTTATTTCTGAATCAAAAGTTTCTTTTGGTAAATCCAGTTTTGTCTTTGAGTACTTAGAAACATCCTCAATGTTTGATAGTTTAATAAGTCCACTTGTTTGAGTTAAAAGCGGAGGTTGTGTAGCTGGTTTTGTCCATTGGATTATTTTTAATATTGCAGCAGATATAATCATTGCTATTATAAAAATAACGATAATATTTTTTTTGTTATGTTTATTTTCTTTCATAATTATTTACACATATCATAGCAAATAATATCCATGTTATTACAGAAAGGTCATTTTTAAAATAAGGTACATCAACCAGTCCATGAATGAACATTTCTAGTAACGCAAATGCAGCAATGTGTTTCTGTGTAATTAATTTATTTTCGTCATGTTTTATTATTTGTAAAAACAAAACAATCAAGGCTATAAAACTGAGTAGTCCAAATATTCCAATCTCCGAGAGAGTGTTCAAAAAAATATTATGGGGGTATTGAAATATTTCGTAATGAGTTGATTTGTGATGTGGTTTCAGAGCTTCTTGATATCCAGAAAGTCCTGCTCCAAAAAATGGTTTAGTTTTTAGCATTTCAAACGTTTCTGACCATTGAGATAATCTTACTTGTCCAGAATAGTCCTGTAGCGTTATTTTTGATATGACAGGCTCTTTGATTGTTGGTATTAAAACTATTGCTGCAAAAATTATTATTGCCGCTGGAATGGAGTATTTTCGTAATGGTTTTTTGAATAGTGTAAAAACAAAAATTGATCCCAACACAGCAATTACGGCAGCTTCAGATTGTGCAAGTATTATTGCTGAAGACGAAAAAAATAAAACATTTAACCAAAATAGTGATTTTTTTTGAAAAAGTTTTAATGCAGCAATTGTGGCAATTGGTCCAAGGTATAAGCCGACAGCATTTGGATAGTTAAACACACTAGTTACTCTCAGTTCAATATCCCAAGGTGCTGGTATGCCAGATTCTGTAAGCCATTGTATGATTGCTATAACTGAAATAAACATTGCGCTGTATCCAAGTGCTTTGAATATTTTTTCTGTATAAAGTTTTTTTGATGATATTAAATTTTGTATTACAAAAAATAATAAGATTGGTTCAATAAAGTATGCTTTCCAAATACCGAATGCTGCTGATGTGTCGGATGAGGTAAAAATACCAATCGTTGATGTGATGATTATAGCAAGGATCGCATACAGTATTTTTTTATTAGGAAAGTACTGCGGGTCCAATTTTTTAAAGGACACTATTAGAATAGAGACTATCATTAATTCCAATAGAGTTGTTGGTATTGAAAAGTATGTTGCTCTAAGTAAGTATGCTGGAAGTAGTGCAATTAAAATAAGTATTGCTTGAGGAAGATTTTTCCTTGCAATTGCAAAAAAAACTATAGACAGTAATGCGACAATTAGTTCCATAATCAAACTACTTTTTTATTAGGGATTAGTTTTTTTATTTGTTGAACATCTATACCTTTAATTATAATCATAAGTATTGCGTAAATAATTGCTCCTATGATTATATCTAGTAATACACTAAAACTTTGTATGTTTATTAGGTATATATACATTATTAGTGATGCAAAAATTGCTTTCAGTGTTGTTGTTAGTTTTGGTTTTGCACCAGATACTTTGTACACAACAATAAATGCTATTAATGAGATAAGGGCTTCTGCTGCAAGAGTTACATATACAGCACCCCACATACCATGCTCTGGTATTAACCACACATAACCAGCTATTGAAAATATCGCAACAATGACATAGGCCCATGTCATCTGCTTTTGTTTATTTAAAGCTATTATAAGATGACCATATAGAGCGCCTAGGAAAACTCCAATCAATGCAACGATTAGTAGTTTTAGTACATCACTAGATATTTGATAACCAGTACCGGCAATCAATTTAACAAGTGGCTCACTTACAGCCTGAGCACCAACTACAATTGGTATTACTGCAATCATGAAAAAGTTAAATGTATTATTTGTATATTCTTGAAAACTTTTTTTATCACCACTTGTCCAAGCTTTTACCATTACTGGTAGAAGTAACCCCATAAACATAACAGGTAATGCTGTAACCACATCAAGTACTTTATATGCAACACCGTAGTATCCAACTTCAATCTGATTACGGAAATAAGCTAAGAATAATATATCTCCTTTTAGATAAAGAAGGTTGAAGAATATTGAAACAGCAATTGGCCACGATCTTGAAATGATTGTTTTCCACGTATTCCATTCAAAATAAAATCTAACTTTAATGTATTTGTGTGCAAGTTTTATCATTGCAAAGAGCCATGCTGCGTTTGCAAAAACAGAAGCACCAATCATCCATGCAACTCCCATATCCATGAATGCAAAAGCTGCAACAAATAAAAGTAATACTATTCTATTTATTATTTCTGCAATTGCGGCCCTGTACATGTTTTGAAAGTGTTGAAAAATTCCAATTAATAATGTTGCTCCACCCATTAGTACATACGCAATTGTCCCAACAAGAACACCTTGTTTAATATCTTGTGACCAATTAAATGTCATTACTAAAATTGGTGCCAATCCAAATAATAGTGTTCCAGATATCATTCTCATTGCAAAAATATTTCCAACTATTTTTTCTTTGTTAGCACCAGCTTCTGAGATCATTACAATTAATGTAAGAGTTAAGCCAAAATCAACAACTACGCCAAAAAGTTGTAGGAAAGTTGTTGCTGTTGTGTATTCACCAAAACCTTGTACACCAAGAGTTCTGGTTAATATACCTATGACAATTAAACCAATCACAAAAGCACCTATTCGTCCCAATAGTTGAACAACAAAATTATTTGAAACTTTGTCAATTTGCATAATGGGCTAAGTTTAGCACGAAAAAAACAAGATTGACCACATATTGTGGATTTTGGTATAATTATTACTAGATTATGCAAAATTTACTCAATAAAGTTCCCCATGCTTCTTTGCTGAGAGTCTTGGTTTTACTGTTGGCTTTTTGTTTGTATTTTATAATGTTGGCGTTTTTTGTTTTACCAAGTACAGCAAATGCGGCACCAAAAAAAGGATATGATTCATTGCAGGTAATGGCACCAAAGCAAGGATTTGTTATGGCTCCAGGTGAGGAGAAGAGGGTGCTTGTTGGATTTCAGAATAAAGGACCAAATACTTGGAATAACACAGGTCGTGGTTATGTTTCTATTTATACGTACGGTCCAAAGTATCGTACAAGTATGTTCCAAGCAGGAAATTG
This sequence comes from Candidatus Uhrbacteria bacterium, assembly GCA_014239775.1. Lineage (GTDB taxonomy): Bacteria > Patescibacteriota > Patescibacteriia > UBA9934 > GWF2-40-263 > JAAZYG01. The sequence goes on from JAAZYG010000045.1 coordinate 11,705, forward strand.
GGTTGATTACACTCAAGCTGCTTTGTTACAGGAGCCTTCAGTGTTACCAGGTGAGGTTGGGCATGTTTTAATAAGTTTAAAAGCTCCGATTCAAAAAGGTGTGTATGAAGAAACATTCAAGCTTGCCGCAGAGGATGTTGCTTGGGTGCCTGGAGGTGAGTTTACTTTAAGGATAGTTGTTGGTGAAAAACAAATTAAAAAAACAGTTAATCCATCAGTGCAAAGTTCTGTTGGTTCAAAAACTGTAAGTAACAATTCGGTTGTTCCAAAAGTAGGGCCTGTTGAAAATACAGATGGTCTTGCTGCTTTTTTATTGTTAAGAAGTGCAAGAAACATTAAGGCAAAGGCAGGTGAGGAGATTAAGTTTAAGGTTGGTATAAAAAATATAGGTAAAACACCATGGGGTAAGCGAGAAATACGTACATCAGATGTTGCTATTGCTTCTGTTAATACAAAGCATTCATCATGGGTCACTTCAACAAAAGTTGTTACAAAAAATTCAGGTTCAGTAAATAGTGGTGCATTAGATTTTATTGATTTTAAATTTAACGCACCAAAAACAAAAGGTAAACATATTTTGCGCTACAGGCTTGCGGTTGATGATGTTGTAATTCCGGATTTTCATATCGACATTCCAATTGAGGTAACAACAGGGTCTCCTTTTATAAAAGACGCACCTCTTATTGTTCAGGTTGAAGAAGAGGGTGTCATAAAAACAGACAGACTTATTGATGAACCAATAGTAAGAATTGGTCTTTTAACAGTTGATGAAGAAACAAGTAATCAAGTTGAAATAAGTTGTAATTCCACATGGAAATTAATAGATGGCAAAGGTGGTTTGTTAGGTAATTTAAAAAAAGATGAGATGGTTAGAGCTTTTTATCATAATTACCAATACTTTTTTAATAGGGGAAATGGAATAGAAAAAACAATGGACTATCTTCGTTTTGTACCAGATGACAAAGATGCAATTTGTATTATTGAAAACTTTGACAGAAGGCGAACTAGGCGTGCAGCTCACGCAGATAATCAGTTTAGAGATATTTTGGAGCTTAGATACAGTGAGGCAAAAGATAGGACGTGGGTAATTAATGAGCTTCCATTAGAAGAGTATCTTTATGGTTTAGCTGAGACATCAAATATATCTCATCATGAATTTAAAAAGTCATTACTTACAGTTGCTCGTACTTATGCTGTGTACCATTTTGAAAGAGCAACAAAACACAAGAGCGAATATTTTCACATGAATGCATATGCAGATGATCAGGTTTATAAGGGATATGGACATGAACAAAGACATCCTAATGTCAGGCTTGCAACCGAGGATACTAGAGGTGTTACTGTTAATTACGATGGTAGTACAGCTATAACACCTTACTATTCTAGGTCTGATGGACGTACTCGTGACTGGAATGAGGTGTGGGGTGGAAATGTTCCTTGGTTAAAATCTGTACCTGCTCCTTGTGATGCACGAAACAATCGTGTGTTGTGGGGGCATGGTGTTGGAATGTCTGCATCAGAGGCTTTGTGTATGGCTAATGAAGGAAGTGCTTGGGATGATATTTTACAATATTTTTATCAAGGTATTGAT
>JAAZYG010000048.1 GCA_014239775.1 Candidatus Uhrbacteria bacterium
ACATGCCAATGGATGGTGATATGCCAGATGATGCTCACATGCCAATGGATGGTGATATGCCAGATGATGCTCACATGCCAATGGATGGTGTTGTTGATGCAATGACTCCAGATATGACCAGTGATGGTTCTGACATGGGAGGTGACATGGGAGGACAAGCTCCACCTGCTGACATGGGAGGTTTTTAGTAAAAAACAACGAACTCTCCAGAAGTAATATTATTTATAAAACTTTATTTTAGATAGGTTTATTTGTGCCGGAGCTTTTAAAAGGCTTCGGCCTTTTTTTTTGCTAATTATTTTGGATTAAAGTTTAAGCGTAAATAAAAAATAATCTTATATAAGATTATTTTATTAGCATCTGACCATTTATATCTATGTGTCCTTTTATAAATGCATCTGCATTCATTTTTTGTTTTCCTTCTAGTTGCAATTCAGTAATTAGCAGTGTTCCTTTTCCTGTGGAAATTTCGATTGCTTTATTAAATGTAATGGTTCCACTTTTTGTTTTATTTTGTTTTTCAGAAAAAGTAGCAGCGAATATTTTAAGACGTAATTTTTTATTGTGCATATTTATGTAAGTGTATGCACCTGGCCAAGGTTTGTATGCTCGTATTTGTCTGTCTATTTGAATTGCGGTCTTGTCCCAGTCAATGAGACCATCAGTTCTGTTTATTAATCTTGTAACAGCTGTATCGGACGTTGCTTGGTTTACAGGAGTTTTTTTACCGGACACGTACTCATTGATCGTTTTTACTAATAAACTTGGTCCTACAGCATGTACTTTTTTTTCAAGTGTTATATATGTGTCATTGCTATCTAAATCAATGCTTATTTGCTCTAAAATAGGACCTGTGTCCATTCCAGAGTCTAAAAGCATTATTGAGACACCAGTTTGTTTATCGCCGTTTAAAATAGCTTCTTGCATGGGAGAAGGTCCTCTGTATTTTGGAAGCAGGGAAGGGTGTACATTAATTGAACCAAATTTCGGAATGTCTAGTATTGATTGTGGAATTATTTTTCCGTATGCAACAACGATATACATATCTGCATTAATTTCAGACAGAGTGTTTTTAACATCATCTTTTTTAAGTGAGTTAAATTGATATACGGGTATATTGTGTTTGATGGCTAGTGTTTTTGTTGCTGGTGGTGTAATCACAGATTTTCTTCCTACTGGTTTGTCTTTTTGACACACAACACCAACTATTTTTATTTCATCAGAGTTTATTAGTTTATATAAAAAGGGTACTGCAAAATCTGGTGTTCCAAAAAAAATTACCTTCATAGAACATTGTTAGGAGGTTGTGTGTATCTAATTATCTTATCAATAAATAATATACCATCAAGATGATCTGTTTCATGTTGTAGTACTATTGAAGAAAAACCATCAGCTTTAATGGTTACTTTTTTACCAGACTGAGTATAGGCTTTTATTTTTATTTTTTTATGTCTTTTAACAATTCCATAAACACCAGGAACAGAAAGACAACCTTCTTCACTCTCAATCTGTGAAAATGATTTTGAAACAATCTTTGGATTTATTAATGCTTGAGGGCCGTTTCCGATATCAACAATTATGATTCGTTTGTGTATACCCATTTGTGGTGCAGCTATTCCAACACCTTTTTCAAGTTTCATTGTTTCAATCATGTCATTAATCAGTGTGTTAATTTTGTCAGTATTAATTTGATCAATTTTAAGTTCATCCGATTTTTTACGGAGCTCTGTATCTGGGTTTGTTAACACAGTATAAGTAGTCATAGTTGGCTAATATTAGCAAGAAAATTCGTTTGTGTCAATGATGTGCTGATCAGATAATGTTTTAAGCATTTGCAGGATCTTTTTATCATCATTTGATGTAATTATGTCAATCTTCCATGTGGCTTCATTTATAGTAGTTGGTCCATTTATTTTGATCTTATCAGATATTGCATTGATTTTTTTAATTAATACATTTGCTTGAAGATCGAGTTTTAATTTTTCTTCATCTGAATAAGTGACGCTTATCCATCGTTTGAAGGGTGGGTTATTGTATGATTTTCTTGTGTCCATTTCTTTATTCAAAACAGATAAATGATCATTATAAAAATCATTAAATAAATCTAAATTTTCTGTTTGTATGATAAATCTTGCATTAAGAGATTTAGCAACCCCTCTCCATTGTTCGGTGTTAAGAAGTGTATTTTCAACCGCACGAAACGATGTTTCAAACAATGGTGTGTCTGCATCAATTTGCACAACAAGACCTATGTTGGTTTTTGTAAATGGGTTATTTAGATTTTCTAAATAGTAATTTGTTACGAGTAGGATGTTTGTGTTTATATGCTTTGGATTTTCTTTATCTATTATACCAATGCTTAAATTTGGAAATATTTTTTTAAAAATTAATGCCAGACGTTTATTTCCTATTCCTTTTTCAAGAATATTTTTTGATTCGCATTTTGTGCAATTGGTAGGTATTGGTGTGATTTCATTACATCTTGGGCACGTTACTGTGTTGTCATGTGTTTTAAGTACTATATTACATTTTTTACAGCAAAATGCATGTCCACAATCAGTACATTTAAGTCTGAGAGTGAATCCTTTTTTATTATAAATACACATTACATTTTTTCCAGAAGAAACCGTTTCTTCTATGGCCTTTGTTACGCTGTAGCTAATTATTGGGTGTGGTGATGCTATTTGTTCAGATATGAGATTTATTATATCTATTTCCATTGAAGGAAAATATCCGATTAAATTTATTTTAGTAAATAAGTTTATATCATCAATTCTAGGCATTACATCCATGTGATACAGATTTGTTTTCATTTTGTCTGATATGTATTTTGCAAGCTTTCTTGCATCATATCGAGGGTTTCTGTCAAAATTTTTGTGATTTTTATGTCCGGACCTAGATATAAATATAGTGGATACAGAAGAATCTATATGTAGTAATGCAATTTTTGTTCCAATTAAAAGTCCGTTTTTTTGTTTTCTAAATTTTTGCCATATAAAAAATCGTTCATTACTTTTTTGTTTACCAGTTAAAATGGTATTCGTTAGATTGTGTAGGTATTTATGTAGTAATTTTGCGTCATGTACCGTCGGTGTTATAAGTATACATTTTTGATCTGGGTTTTTTTGCATAAAACCAGCAATGATAGCTGATGTTCTTCGTAGATCACTGACGGTAATGAATGCAGTGCGTCTTCTGCTGGCTTCAGTCACAGCACTGCTAATTTGACTAATTTCAGATTTAGGCACAGTTATAATACCTGGGTGTACATATTCTGATTTAATTTTATTATATTTTGGTGGAGTTGGTAGTGCGGCGTATAAAATAGATGGCACTGATTGAGCTAGGTCGTTTGACATCCATTCAAAAAAAGAGAGTTCATCCTCTCTTAAACCAAATGTATGTATTATACTTAAAATTGATTTAAGCTTTACACCTCTTTCTTGTGTATTGTGTATCGATTTTATTACACCCAAAATAGTTATGTTTCTAAAAGGTATTTCAACAATCTCACCTCTTATTGGTTTCATTTGAGATGGTATCAAGTAATCAAAATGATCAAATTTTCTTGGCAATTTTTTTATTGGGTATACGTGAGCGATCATAGTTATTGAATATGGAAATTGACTGTAAGGTAGCCTACACCAAAAGGGGACTCATAAGCTAATATTTCAGGTTTTATGTTCATGCGTTCTGTAATACCGAATAAAATCAACAATGGTCTGTATGCACATTCGGATGCATTATTTGTTATTTCTTCATTAATTAATAATAGCTTTGATATGGATATTTGTTTTATTGCATTTTGAACACTCTCATCAAATTTTTTTCCTTCTTTTTTAAATCCCATTGGAGCATCAGATGTGAGACAGTGTGATAAATCTCCCGATGATATAATTGCGATATTTTTCTTTGAGTTTATAAAAAGCTCTTTTAAGTGATTACCAAATTTTAGGTGGCTTTTTTTATTAAGACCACTGTAGGCTATTGGGACTATTTTTGGTTTTATATCTTTTGTAAGAAGCATTAGAGGCACTGCTGATCCATAGTCTAAGGAGGCGCTTGATTCCAGAGTAAAATTAATTGATTTATTTCTCATTTCACGTTGTATCGATGTTATTAATTCCAAATCTGGTTTAAATGTTTTAGTTGTTATCAAATCACCAAAATCCTTAAAGTCAACGCTGTACTCATCATGTAAATTTAGTGCAAATGAATTATCGTGAGATATATTGTGTCCTGAAATAGTTACTATTGTATCAATTTCTTGTTGTTTTAGTGTTTCAGATAATAAATCTAATGCATTTATTGTTTTTGGCAATTTTTTTCTGTTATCTTTTCCAATCCGGTCTATCAGTATTGGTGTGTGTGGAGTGAATGCTGCGAATTTAATCATAGTTATTTTTCTGAATTCGCAATTTCAAGTTCAGTCTCTGTATTTGTGTCTGTTGTAACCGGAGTGCTTAATGGATGAAGTAGCACCGATCTCTCATTTGTCCATATTATTTGATTCCACTGCCATCCATAACTAAGAAAGGTAACTTCATCTTGTATGTGGTGTCTTGAACCATCTGATATTACAAAAATATCTGGTGAATCATTTACTGCAATCAGTGTTCCGTCTGGGAATTTAAGTGCTGTATCAGTTGTATATTCATTTAAATCATCTTTTGTAACCTGAACAATAGATGGTGAAAAGAAGTTTTTATATAAAATCTCTTTAGACATTATTGGTCTTTTTTTACCATCCTCAATTGCAAAAACACCTCCAGTTATATTATCTTGCAGGAGTGCTCCTTTTGGGTATACAGATTCAGTTGTTATTGGTGTACTTTCTATGTACGCATCAAGATCAGCCCATGCAACATCTATTATTTCATCTGGTGAAAATCCAAGTGCACGAAATGCTTCCTGTGACGTAAATCCACGTCTTTTATCGTCTACAATTAAATATACAGTTCCTCGTGGAGAACGTAATAAGGAATAGTTTGGAAATTTAATTGGTGCACCAATGGGGTATTGTATAATTGTTGATTTTCCAACAGGAATTACATTAGCATTATCAAATCTTGTATGAAAAGCAGCCTTTGATGTTATTGGTCGTCTTTCATTATTTTTAATTAACCATATTCCACCAGATTCATTGTCTTGCAGAAGTGTTCCTGATAAATAATTTTTGTTAAACCATTTATTCCAAATTTTGACAAAATTTTTGTTTCCATGAATGTGTGG
>JAAZYG010000049.1 GCA_014239775.1 Candidatus Uhrbacteria bacterium
AACTTTAAACAGTCGGACCACCGCCAAATCAACAGGAATTTTAGTTAACGAATTGTATATTGTTCCGAACCCTTTTCGCTTTCTGCGCCAGAAAAATAGAATTGGTGCAGTAAAAATGTATTGAAGAAAGGGAAGGAAATCGAATGCGATTGTCATCGCAACAATACTTGCTATAGCAGTTATAGTTAACACTGGTGTTGCAACATCTGCAAATACAACAGTGGCTTCTTCAAAAAAATCATTTGATTTCATTAATAAAACCTCTTTTTGAGAAACAATAAACTTATTTACAATACTACCACTTTGTTTATTGCTGTAATTTACATAACCTACAAATTGATAATCTCCTGGCTCAGACACTTTTATTTCCTTACTAAATAAAACTTCAGCTCCTGTAGATACATTGATTTCATCTGATCTTAATATGTCTATTAAAACATTTTCCTTATAAAGCTCTAATATTAAATAACTGTCTATGGGTACACTTCCTGTATTTTTAAATTTTGCTGATATTTGCACATCTTCTGTAAGATCATACTCCGACTTACCTGCCTCTACAGACAAAAGCTCTCCGGAGCTTTCCATTGTTCCTTTTGCAAATACATTAAAAATATTTGTACTAATGAATCCTCCCAGTTTATCATCCTTATAAATATGTATATTTGCTCTATATTCTCCTTCTATTAACTTTTGTTCTAATTCAAAATCAAAATTATTTATACCTAACTCAATAATTGGAATTTTGTTTTTATTAATTATGTAGGATGTTGTATTTGTATTATCATTAATTTCATTAATAATTATACCTATATAATCTGGCTCTACACTTACATTACCTAGATTGTTTATGCCTAAACTCAATTCTATGTTTTTATCTGTCTCTGTGTTTTTTATATTTGCATCTAATATAGTATAAGATACTATCTCGTCTCCGGTTACACTTAAATACACTCTTGCGAATACACCCTTTTTTATAAAAGGACCAATAGAATCTTTATGTGGATCAAAGTTTGTTGGTTCTGCCATAAAACTAACAATTCCTTTGTGTTCGCCATTTGCAGTTGCTTCTGGATGAATTATCATTTCATACTCTACAAAATCTTGACCCTCTAATATTAAAAAACTTTTTTCACCTTTAATTATATCTTTTATACCTTCCTCAGGAATAATCACAACCTTCACATCACCAAAATCATCCGAACCACGACTTATTATAAATTTTCTAACCTGCTCTGTTCCGCGCAGTATTGAAACACCTTCACTTATCGCAGGTGAAATACCAAGTGCATGTGCATTATTCGATATTGTAAATAAAAAAAATAGTACTAAAAACAAAACTATATATAAACTTTGTTTGATTCTGTGAAGTTTTTCCATAAAAGACCTTACTAATACCAACCTTCGATTGATTATTTAATCTTATCTTACCATGTCAACATGGTTCTAAGAATGCTTAAATTTAATACGTGCAAGAAAAATAAATCGAAAAGCAATAAGAATACTGACAATTAATCCAGAGCTATAAAAGATAAATTTATAATCCGTAATTTTAAATTTTATCTGATCATTATTTCCAGCTAATACAATTTTTAGGCTGTACTGCCCTCCACTATCTGGAGATAGTATTCTAAAATTTATTTTTTCACTTTCACCTGGATAAATATTAAGTGCAGCCACTTGGTCTATTGAATAAATTTCAGTTTCTGATTTATATATTTTTAAATTATAAGGAATATCTCGAACCACATACTCACTGTTGTTTTTAATCAACGCACTACCAATGATCTCTTTATCAGAACTTATATTATAGCTTTTCAAAGAGAAATCCTTAATAAGGACTACATCTAAATGCTCCTCCGTTAAATTAATTACATCGGGCTTTTTTTCAACATGATCAACAATATTTAATTTTATACCAGCATCAATGCCATACTTAATAGCTACACCAACACTCGCAGATATATTATCTACCAACTCAAACCTTAGCTGTGTATCATAAGTTCCGTACTCCAATCCATATGTGTCTAGTGTAAATTTATAGACTTCACTGTTTTGACCATCTGGTATTTTAAACTTACTACCACCTGTTAGTTTTATTATGTTGTCAATGTCCTCTATAACTAAAACTGAAAACCACATGTCTCCATCTTTGTTAGATCTTGATACAACAAACTCTTCCTCTGTTGTGGTGTTTGGTAAAACATTGATAATCTTCTGAGCATTTACAACACCTATACTTGCTGCTGATACAAAATTTGAAACATATGATAAACAAATAAACATTATACAAGTTGTTATTACTTTTATATTCATACATTTAAACAGCCTCTGATAATTTCTTAATTTTTGATTTATCTACCGCAAACTTTATTAGTCTGAGCATCAGAACTAAACATAAAGCAATTATTGTAAATATAATATTCCATGGTAACGGTTTTGAATGAACTTCTATTGACACAGAATGGTTAGAAATATTACCAACCGCATCTACTGACTGTAGTTTAAAAATATGTATACCACTAGACAACTTTGGTAACTCATATATACCTGTTTCTAATTTAATTGTTTTACCACCGCGTTTGATTAAAAAATAATCTGTTCCTGATAATTTATCAATTGTATTAAATACCAAAAACTGTTTCTTTTGTATGTCGCCCACATCTCTTTTTTCTACTCGAGAATATAAAAGCTCTGGACCTGTTAAATCCAAGTATACTGGAAATGAATACACCCCACTGATCTTACCCATAACAACTCGAGCTGCGTGAAAATACCACACACCTTCTTCATGTACTAAAAATCTAGCTTTTGTATCTTCTGTTCTCTCTATCAAATCTTCAAGTTCTACCTTATCTTTTTTTGTAAATACATATAAATACTCCTCTGAGTCATATTCAACTTTGGATTTACTCCAATTTATTGTTACCTCCTTATTCTTGTACCACTGGTTTTCATACGGATGGGTTGGAGATCTTAAAACTAAAGGCTCTAACTTTTCTGGAACCTCTAAAGCTTTTTCTTTGGAAGGCTTCTTCATGCCCAACTCTTCGAATCTACTCATTATTGTCTCATCCTCGAAAATAGATTTTGCACCTTGAGTCTCAAGATCAACAAAGCTTGAACCGTTTTCTTTATATATTTTTACATCGTCTGAAAAAGTAAGTGCAGTTGGTGCATATAATTTGTCTTTATGCTTTTCAAACTCAAGCTCAACTATAACGCCGTCTGTACCAGAAAATCCATCAGGGACACCACCAATAAAATGTATGTGTCCTGGCGCTACCTCATTTGGCTTCTCTGCCCATACTGTAAAAACAGATGAATCTATATCCATGCCAATCAAAGTCATTACCTCTGAGTCATAAAAAAAATCCATCTCTGATGCATTAGCAGCCGAGACACCTGTATCCAACATTACATACGTCTTAAAAGTATTACGCCTGTCCATGAAGGACAAACTTGCCGCCACAAAGAGCCCCGAACCCTTATCGTCTGCTATTGTATGCAACACAACTTTATCTTCTTTTAGAGGTGGTCCTGGTGGAACTGGTGGTTTTTTCTTTTTCTTTGGAACCTCTGCTGTCCAGTTTGAAAGAAGCACAGATAAATCACGTGTACCAACCTTACCATCACCGTCAAGGTCGAATCCTGGATTATAATCTGCAGTAAACGCAGCTGCCATTGTAGATACATCTGACGCGTCAATTTTGCCGTCACCTGAAAAATCTACTTGTTCTAATGTAACAAAAATAGGTGACTCTTCATTTTGTCTGGCTTCTCTTAATGCCATTAGTCTTTCTTGTCTCTTTTCTAGTTCGGTCAACTCTTTTATTTCTTTTATTTTTTGTACTTCCTCAATTTTATCTTCCTTTATTTCCTGAATCTCCTCCTCTGCCTCTTTCTCTTCTTCTTCTTCAATAACATCTTCTTCTTTTTCTATTTCATCATCTGCAACAGGCTCTGGTTCTATGACTGGTGGGGTAGGCACAACTTGATCGCCTGGATTTACATAAAATAATGTGGTTACCACTACACCAGTACTAATAGACACAGCATGACCTCCATCATCATCACTTAATTGCCCTGATACGTCTATGCTATCTGTTATAAATATTACGTTTAGCTTTTGGCGAGATTCCTTGTAATGGATTGGTTTCAAATGAAAAGTATATTCATAAATATCTACATCACTTGGAATTGTAAATCTTGGCTCTCCAATAAACGCTTCCTTCATATCACCATCAAGATCTACGACCATGTTGATATTACCATCCTGTCCTTGGGACCTAATAAGCCTTACTGTAATTGGAGTCTGTACACCGACTTTTGTTTGTATGTTTACTCGTGGCGGACTAATCCCCACTGCTTGCACCTGATAAGTGAGAGAACCTGATAAAATAGCTGCCGCAAAGCAAAAAAGCAACAAACTAAATACTTTGCCTAATTTAAAATTACTTACTTTTAATAAGTGATTAGGTTTCATCAAATTTATTATATCAAAGTAATGCAATGTTTACTTAGATATAAAATATGAATTGCTTTTGATTGTATAAAAACTACTAATAAAAACACCCCAGAAAATTCTAGGGTGTTTTAACTCTCTTAAACCTAAGTTCTTATTCTAATTAAAGTGTGGAACCTGTTTGTGGACTCACAAACATAGATCCAGTAGTTCCATCAATATCAAGCACATTCCCTGTAGTGAAATCTATATACACATCATTATCTAGTTCTGTCAGATAACCTGCAACTAATACAACCATTTGACCTGTAGTCAAAGAAGTAAATATTCCATCAGGTCCGTAACATGTGGTAGCGCCAGAACCAGAACAAGTATATCCATAAAAATCAGGATCTCCTCCTAAAGGATCTGTAATACTTCCTGATGCTACTGTCATAGTAGGTGGATCGGTTGATCCAAATGTTTGAAGTACGTCAACCAGGTCTAAAGTTTCAGCTTTTGAAAGACTTGCAAAGGCCATGCTTGTATCTGCACTCAAAGAGAATACATCACCATCAGTACTTTGGTATGAACCTGCAACCCATGTAGACGTAGTATAAGACTGTGCATTACCTGCCAAATTATACCAAGTTGTAAGACCATAAATTGTCTTGGATCCCCCATCGTTTGTGAAAGCAAGACGACCAATATCACTCACCAAGTTTCCATTATCAGTATTAAATTGGACCCCTATCGTAGAAGCACTTATACCAACATACGTTCTATCATAAGCGAATGTTTGATCAACCAATGGAGCAAGAGAAACTAGCTTAATCTCACCTGGAGCGATATTTGACCAAGCATCCCCTGTAATGTCGACATAAGCTCCTGGTAGAGCATTTACATGAGTACCATCTCCCACAAAACTAGCCATAACAGTCGGTAAAGTAACACTCATATCCCAAGTAGATCCATCTACATAACCAATCATGTCATGCCCACCTATATTGCTTACAAGACCACTACCACCAGAAGACGATCCACCACCTACGTGTGTAGTTAGTGCAGTTAATGTATTTGAACAATTTCCAGAAGCACCCTCGCCGTTTACAGAATCATCATCTATACGAATATTCCAATAAAGATTTTTATTAACAATCGCTGCTGAGTTTCTGTACCCAAGATTTAGATCAGTATCTACTGAAGCTGAAGTTATTGCTTTTGAAGCATCAGCAGTGCTATAA
>JAAZYG010000016.1 GCA_014239775.1 Candidatus Uhrbacteria bacterium
GGATTTGCATTACTTATAGACTCAGATGAGACAACTGAAACAAATGACATAATGATGATTCAGACTAATTTTGGTGTTGCAGATAATAATGTATTCAAAATTGAAGCAGATGGTGAAGTATTCTCAGATGTTGGTTTCTCAGTAGGAGTTGCTTCAACTCATTACAGAGATGGTTATATAGAAAATACTGCGGGTGATCTTGATTTAAGAATGTCTACAGGTTTACTTACTTTTAATCAAGATACAACTATTGGTGATGATACTAAATCTGTAACAATAGATTCGTCTAATTGGGATATTTCATCAGCCGGTGTTCTTACAGGATTTACATTTGATGGAAATGCAGTAGGAAATACCATTTCTGGTATTGACGCAAACGATATTGCAGACGATGCTCTTAATTATTCAAAGTTTGCAGACGCAATGACACTCGATGCAGATACTAGTATTTCTGCAGGTGCATATAATTATACAATTAATCTAGATTCTACAGGTACCTTTATGGTGCAGGATGCGGGCGTACCTGCTTTAACAGTAAGCAATGATGGAGATACCGGAATTACTGGTGGCTTGTTGGTTGGAAAGACATTAGGTGTAACACCAACAACTGAGAATACTGGAATTGCTATAACTGGAACAAACGTTCACACATCAAATTTATTATCACTATATCCAACAGGTCAAACAACAGGTCACGGGATTTATCTTGATGGCGGAACCACAAGAACATCTGGTTATCTCTTGGCGATTAATGACGCATCAAATGCTGCAACATCACCAGCAGTAGGTATAAATGTAACAGGTACGACTTCTCAGAATGAGATAGAAATAACATATGCAGGAGGTCCTGCTACAGGAAATGCAATTTCAATTAACATGGGAACAAATACTCAAGGTCATGGTCTTGAGATATTACGTAACAACTCTCAAGTAAGTGAGATATATATAGATGCAACATCATCACTGACTGGCTATGCGAGCAGGATGCTTAATTTAGTAGCATCTGATGATGATGAGGCTGATGAGATTAAGGGGGATTATATAAATTTATTCATTGAAAATGATTCAACTGCAACAGATACTGCATACGGTCAACATATAAACATAAACCAGACAGACACAAGTGGTGCTGGTTATGGCTTATATGTTACAAAAGGCCCTTCTCAGGCAAATGGTGATGCAGACATGACGGCAGCAATTTTAATCGATAATTTAGATACAGATTCAGATGGTGCTGGGAATGACCAGGCATCTGATATATTAACTGGTATTAAATTTCAACAGACAGGAACTGGTCGTATTGAAACAGGAATAGATTTATCTGAAATGGGTTCTCCGGGTGGATATACAGCAATAAAACTAGGAAATAATTTTATAAAATCAACAGATTTTGAGTGGTATGACGATGGGCTTAGTACTTGGAGGATGAGAGATTCCAGTGACAATGATACTTTAATAGAAATGATAGATACGGATGCTTTTGGTGGTATAACTTGCCCATCATCAAATTGTGCGGGGTTTACTGTCCTTGGTCAGGCAAGTGTGGGTGATTATGGTGTGGGAAATATAGATCCAAACGTGACTTTAATGGCTGGTCGAAATTTCACAGCGAGTGCAAATTCAGAAGCATCACAGTTATACATACCTCAACAAACCATAACAAAGGCTAGTGCAGGTACTCATGGAACAATTTCACAACTGGGAATTGATCAACTAACAATAGCAAATGCAGCTGGTAATGTAACCAACGCTGCTTCACTTTATATAGAAGACGCACCATTAGTTCCTGGTGGTGCAACAAACGGCCCTTTCTCAATATTTGTTAATGCAGGAGAGAGTAGGTTTGATGATTCAATTCTTATTTTACAGGACACTAATAACAAAACAGCATTAAATATTGTGTCATCTGCAGAAGACACATCTAATGGTTTATTGAGTCTCTCATACAATGCAACTACAGGAGCGCAAACAGGGAATATAACAGGATTACAAATTGATCAAGTAATGAATTTAACAGGCGTAAGCGGTAAGCATATTACAGGATCAAAAATTTATACTAACGATTTAATAGCATCAGGTGCAACCAATACAACATACATGGGCTATTCAGTTAATGGTGACTCAGGATCATTGGATACAACTGACGCAAGTGCTACAACAATAAATTGGCGGGGTCTAGATATAGAAATGCCAGCAATTGATACAGGTCATGCAGATGATATAGTTTCATCTTACGGAGTATCAATTAATGGAGGTGCTGTGACAGATGGCTTTGGAATGGAAGACCAGGTTGGATTAATGATTTCAGATGTAGCGGTAGATATTGCATCAGCTCCAGGACAAGATTTAAAATTAGAGGCCGGTAAGGGTGTTGGTTCATTTGGTGGAGGTTTAGATTTTCATGCAGGCATAGGTGATTTTGATAAAGATGGGGGAGAGACTTATATAGATTCAGGTATAGGAGGAGACTCTAGTGGTGGTGCACAAGCAGGTGATGGTGGAGATTTTTTCTTAGTTACAGGTGGTGGTGGTAATGGTACTGGTAATCAGCATGCAGGTAATGGTGGTTTATTTAACCTAACTACAGGCAATGGTGGAACCGCGGCAGGTCCTGGTAGTTCCGGTGATGGTGGAGAACTTAATATAGCATCAGGTGCAGGTGGTGCAGGTAATTCAAATAACTTACAAGCATCAGGTGTAGGTGGTGCACTTTCGCTTACTGCTGGTGCAGGTGGAGCCGCCAGTAATGGTGGAGTGAATCCAGCAGGTGCAGGTGGATCATTGAATCTATATGCTGGAGATGGAGGACACAATGGTTTGGGTGGAGGTGCTGCAGGAGGAGGAGGAAATATTTCAATTACCGCAGGTTCAGCTAGTCAGCATGGTATAGGTGCAAATGGAGCAGATGGAGGAAATATCTCAATTACATCAGGTGCAGCTACATTGTCAGCTAATAATGTAAACGGTGGTGATGTTACTATTACAACAAGCAATGGGTCTAATATGGGCGTATCAAATGGTGGTAATTTAATTTTAGATACGGGGGTAGGTTCAGCTGGTGGTACTGCTGGAGACATTGTGTTGATTACAGGTACAAGTACAGCTCCAGTATCTACATTTGGTGGTGATATTCATATTGCTTCAGCCGGCGATCTAAATATGGGTGCTGGTGATGGAAGAAATATTAAATTAGGTGATGTTGTTGGATCACAAACTATAGATATAGGTGGTGTTGGTGCAGCTTCTAACACTACAATTAATATAGCAACTGAAGCTGGATTATCTGACACAATTACAATTGGAAACAACAATGCAGCAACATTGCTTTCACTAGTAGGTGGAGACGACTGGTCAATTACAAATACTGGAACAGCAAATTTCGGTGGAGGTTTAGTTGTAAATAGCATAACTTCTTCTCAATCAACCGGTTTGGCACTTAAAGGTGCTGATAGTGCGGGTTCAACTGGTCAGTCAATTACATTAGATGGTGGTACTGGAGCTGCGAACAATGATGGTGGAAGAATAGCGATTTCAGGTGGTACAAGCGGAGTAGGAGGAGCAGGAGGGGATGTGTACATAGGCGGTGGAAAAGATGTAGGTGGTACAGGTAATGGTGGGATTGTGATTCATAATATTGACACATCTCCAGCTGCCGTAAAAGATAGAATAATAATTCAACCAGAAGAGAATCTGCTTGTGAATTTAGATCCTGGATCTGGAATGCAGGTTAATTCAACAAATAATTCACCTACTATAGACATGGTGAACATATCAAATATAGGCGATGCTGTTGTGTCACCAGGTGTTAATGCTTTGGAAATTCAATTTGATGCAAAACATACAGATACAGCCGCAATGCGTATTCATTCAAATTCAACTGAATTTAATGGTGGGGATAATTATAGGGGGCTTGAATTAAAGTTTGATGGGTTTTCATCTAGTGGTAATTTAAATGAAATGCATGGTATTAACATAGGTGCAGTTTCAGAAGACGTTGATGTCCAAACAAGAACAGTTGCATTGTTAATTGAGGGTACTGGTAATATGGCAACAGACTGGGATGTTGATATAGAACTTCAAAATCAGGAGGTAATATCTAATAGTGTGAACGGTTATATGTACTTTACTGGAAAAGGTGGAGCTGTTGACCAACAGATAGCAATGGATCTTGATGATACTAGTCCACATATATTCTCACCAACCAGTACTCATATACAAATAAATGACAAATTAATAGTAGATCTTGGTGTTGGTACAGGTCATGCAGTATGTCATTCTGGTACTTCTAATACTGTAAATGATGTGGAGCTTCAAGATTGTACTGCGCCTCCTGCTGCAGATTATGCTGAGCAATATCCAGTTGCAGCCGGTATCACATACGGAGATATTGTGGTTCCAGGTTCAGTAGAAGTTACAACTCAGGATGGACAGGTTATTACTAAACTTATTAAGTCTTCAGTTGTATATCAAGGTCCAGTTGCTGGAATTGTTTCAGATAACTACGGTGACTTTACTTCAGCTGGTTACAATGTAGACGAACAGGACAATCCAATGCCGGTTGCTCTTGTTGGTCGTGTTCCAGTGAATGTTACAGACGAAAACGGTCCAATTTCAGTTGGAGATTATCTAACAACATCTTCAACTCCAGGAAAAGCAATGAAAGCTACAGAGGCTGGTCGTGTAATCGGAATGGCACTGAACGACTTCAGTGAAGTTTCAGGTCAGGTAATGGTTCAGGTAAATAACAGCTGGAATTTTGGTGATATATTAGCTAATGATGGTTCATCAACCTTAATTACAGACAAAACTGCAATGGCTTCAATTGGTACTGCAACTGAAGAAAACCAAACCTTCGATTCGTACGGGTTGGCGTTACGTGGTTCTGCATGGGACGGTACTCAAGCTCAGGCTGTAGAGATGATGCTTGTAAATCAAGTAACAGATACAGATAATTACAGACTATCAATTCATAATAATCAAGATGCAGAAGTTGCATATATAACAAACGAAGGAACTCTAAATTTATCAGGCGACCTTGTGTTGTCAGGAAAGATTTATCCTTCTGATCAAGGTGTTGCACAAACTGACAAATATATTTACTACGATGGTTCGGTTGGTGCAGGTGGTGACTTTATGAGAACAAACGCAAAGGGTTGGTCAACTGGATCATATGACTTTGCTGAGATGTTCCCTTCAACAGAAGAGTTACAGGCTGGTGATGTTGTGGTGTTTGCAGGTGAGGGTGAGAACGTAAGTAGATCAACATCAACATATGACAAGAAGCTTGCAGGTATTGTTTCAACACGACCTGGTTTCTTGGCAGGAGAAAATCTTCCAAACTCACATCCAATTGCTTTGGCTGGTCGTGTGCCAACAAAGGTAGTTATGGAAAATGGACCAATTGAAGTGGGTGATCCACTTACAAGTTCATCAACTGCAGGATTTGCGATGAAGGCAACAGATGCAGGACCAATAATTGGTTACGCACTTGAGCCTCATAATGGAGGAAGCGACACTAAGATTATTGTGTTCGTAAATGCAGGTTACTGGGGAGGTGAGCCAACAGACAGTGCTCCAGGTTCAGAAAATAACGCTTCAGGATTTGCACAAGGATTTAATGTAAACTATTCAGCACTTAACATGAGCGGAAATATTTACATGACAGGTAATGAGATTTTGAGTGTAGGACGAATCGCAGCTGTTGGAGATATTTGGGAACTAAATTCTGACGGTACTATTAAGACAGCAGGATTAGTAAAGACAGTTATAGATTCATATCAAAATACAAAAGTTGAGACAGTTGCAGTTACTTCACCTGAGGTAATGATTACACTGTCTGGAACTACAGAACTTGTAGGTGATGAGGTTGAGGTACGTTTTGAAAACGTAGCTCCTGAATATAACGATGTAATTTCAGCAATCGCACCAATACGTGTGGTTGTAACAGCAAACGGACCAGTTTCATTGTATGTAAAAGAAAAAGATCAAAACCACTTTATTGTAAAACGATTTGGTGGCGAAGATGTGGATGTTGAATTTGACTGGATGGTAACAGCTTATCGTAAAGGATACGAGCCAGAAGAAGAGGAAGAAGTTGTATTAGAAAATAATGAAGAAGAATTTATTTTAG
Organism: Candidatus Uhrbacteria bacterium; assembly: GCA_014239775.1. Taxonomy (GTDB): domain Bacteria; phylum Patescibacteriota; class Patescibacteriia; order UBA9934; family GWF2-40-263; genus JAAZYG01. Next base: position 6,131 of record JAAZYG010000016.1, read on the forward strand.
AGGTTGTTGAAGAAGTGGTTGAAGAAGTAATTGAAGAAGTTGTTGAGGAAGAACCAGTAGAAGAGGTTATTATTCAAAATGATAATGAAGAAGTGTTGGGTCAAGAAGTTGAAGTAGAACAAGTTGAAAATTCAGATGAAGCTGTCGAGGGACAAATAAACGAAGAAGAAGTTGTTGAGGAAGAACCAGCTACTCAGGAGAGTCCTGATGAAAACCAAGTCGATTCGCCGATAGAAGATGAGGGTGGCGCACAAGCCGAGGAACCATCAGAGTCGGATGTCGAATAGATCGTCAGTGCGGGCGGAGGAGACTAGATTGTAGTCATAACCCCTCTACCTGTGCCGATGAAGCTAAGCTTTATTAGCACATCGTCCTATTTACACAAATCCATTGTGTGATTTGGACGGACCCTGTACAGGGTCACAACAATTTTATAGCAGAGAGCGTAGGAACCCCACACCTACGCTTTTTGCATTCTCAGATTTTCAAAATTAGCGATATTTTAATTCACAACTACGTCCTTCAATGTTGTACTTCTGTATTTACAGTTTGAATAAAATTCATACTTTATTTTGTAGATAGACCATACCTATATTGAGTGTGTAGAGAGGCAAGTACATCACCAATCTTTTGTGATATAATTAAAATTATTAATATTAAGGGGGACTATGACATTGCCAATACAACTAAAAACAGCAACAAGAGGGTTATTATATACACTCATTTTTTTAATACCTTTATTTTTCCTTCCATTCACACTAGATGTTTTGGAAATCAATAAACAAACATTGTTATTAGTGCTAACTTTTGCAGCCGCACTTACATGGATAGGTTCAATGCTTTTTGCAAAAAAATTCCATTTTCAAAGAGGTTGGATAAATATTTTTCCAGTTTTGTTTCTTGTGACATTGGCATTATCAGCAAAACATTCTGCTTCGCCATATATTTCCTGGGTTGGAACATCAATGCAGGAGTATTCAAGTTTTTTAACAATGTTTGGTCTGGTGGTTTTATTTTATTTACTTACAAATACTTTACGTGATAACAAAACACACAAAACAGTTCATTTCCTATTAATTTCATCTGCAAACCTAACAGGACTAATAGGATTATTATCTTTGTTTGATATACACATTTTTTCATATGCATTTGCGCAAACAAAGTCATTTAACACAGTAGGAACATTAAACTCACTAGGAATTTATTTAGCAGTCATGGCAGTGTTTGCTGCTGGTATTTGGGTATCTCACAGAAAAGATGACAACCTTTTATATAAAGGTGTATATGGTTCTATTGCTAGCGGACTAATAATTACACTACAGATCATAACAGCACTGTATCTGACAGTATTGAATTACTGGGTTGTTTGGACGGTGCTACTTATAGGAATGGGAACGTTGTTTATTTTCGGCTTATTCAGAGCAAAAGATTTTTCTGGATGGGGGCGCATGACTTTACCTGCCATCATGATATTTATCGCACTTCCACTTTTATTTTGGAAAGGAGCGCCTATAAAAATAGATGTACCATCAGAAGTTACACCTAGTTTTGAATCAAGTCGTCAGATTTCATCACAAACAATAAAAGAAAGCTCTTCGTCATATGGTTCAGGTCCTGGAACATATGCATTTAACTATGCAAGGTTCAGAGGGCAAGAATTAAATGAAACAGATTTTTGGAATACACGTTTTGATCGTGCAGCATCATATTACTTAACAGCGCTACCAACATACGGGTATCTTACAATCATTACACTTGGATTGTTCATGCTCGCACTTGCAATAAGGTCTGTAATACAAATTTTAAAACCAAGCACTCGTGAAAAATGGCTACAATCATTTATTGCATTTGCTCCATGGCTCACAATAGTCTCAGCTGGATTTTTATATTCATACAATCTAACCCTGATGTTTTTATTGTTTACTTTTTCAGGACTTCTTGCGTCTCAAGTGGTTAAGGATGATTACAATAAAACATATAAGGAGGCACCTGGAATAGCTTTGCTGATTTCATGTGTGTTTGTGATTGGTGCAATTGGTTTTTTTGTAGGTATATTTGTTACATCAGAAAGATATTTGGCAGAGATGTCATTTGCTTCAGCAATTAGAGCTGACAGAGATGGTGCATCAATACAGCTGGTTGTAGAAGATTTAGACAGAGCCGCTACGTTAAATAGATTTGATGACAGGTATTTTAGAACATTATCAGAAGCATTGTTACTAAGGGTTGATCAACAGATGAAAAATATTTCAGGTGCAGATCAGCTTACAATTGAGTCGCGTGAGTATGTGCAGGCACTGGTTGCAGCATCTGTTAATGCGGGAGTTCGTGCAACAAATTTATCTCCGAATAATTCAACGAACTGGTTAGTAAGAGGACGTGTGTACAAGGAACTAACATCAGTTTTACCAAATGCTGCAGAATTTGCAGTTGCATCACATGAGCAGGCTGTTTTACTTGAGCCAGTAAATCCAGCACATTGGAACGAGCTTGGTAAAACATATTTGATTTCAGCTGAACAACATAGGCAATTAACTGTTGCAGATAATGAACAGGTTGCAAATCAAGCAAAACAAAATTTAGAGTTATATCTAAACAAAGCTGAGCAGGCGTTTTTAAAAGCAACAAATCTTAAGCCTAATTATGCAACAGCGCATTTTCAGTTAGGAATCACATATGAAAGACAAGGTAGGCTTGATGATTCAATTTCAAAATTAGAAAGTGTTGCAAAATACAATCCACTGGATGTAGGTGTTGTTTTTCAACTAGGGCAACTTTACTTAAGGAGAAATAAACCAGGAGATCTATCCAGTGCACAGGCAAGATTTGAAAAGGTGGTTGAATTAGCACCGTCATACAGTAATGCTCATTGGTACTTGGCGTCTATTTATGAAACCAATGGAAAGATACAAAAGGCGGTGGTAGCGGTAGAGAATGTGTTGAAAATAAATCCAACAAATTCATTGGTAAAAAATAGATTAACTAGATTACTGAGAGGTGATGAGCCTCAAAATGAATCTAATGGATTGCTAAAACCATTAGAGTAAATTAAAAGTAGGGCTTGACCCTACTTTTATTATTGGTAGTATATTTCTGCGACCTGGTTTTTACATTCTTTATGATTACGACCGACCCTCTGAATGCACTTGCAAGTATAAATTTGGCGATCGCCACTTCATGGCATAACGGTGTTATTACATCGTTTGGTGTAACATGAGGAGTGTCATGAGAGTTGTAAAAAACAGTGATGTTAGTTTTTGGTGTGGCGCTGGTGGTTGTAGTGCGCCAAGGTGGCCTGATCCAGTATTTTTTCCAGGCATTGCTCAATTCCCCTGGCAAATGTCTGACGAGAATACACCAACGGTAATTAAATTGGATCAATGGAATCACTTTAAACATAAGTAACACAGCAGAAGTTAATGTTTGGTCGTCTTGATCATCCCACTTGCTTAGTTGGTGAGGCAGGTGGGGTGATCTTTTCTAATACTAACCTTTAGGGTTAGTATTTTTCTTATTAATTAAGTGTATCGAAATAGATTAATTTATTAGTACACAGTTGGACAACATTCATAAATATTGTATTATCCTCAAGTTAAAGTGTGTAAAAAAATTGAACCAATTTTAAACATTACATATAAAATTATGCTTCAAGTAGGAATAGTTGGACTTCCAAATGTAGGTAAGTCAACATTATTTTCAACACTTACAAAAAAACAGGTGGATTGTGCAAATTTTCCATTTTGTACCATTGAACCAAATGTTGGAATTGTTGAGGTTCCAGATACACGCCTTAAGCGATTAGCAGATATATCAAATGCTGCAAAAATAATTCCAACAGCAATTGAGTTTGTAGATATTGCTGGTCTTGTAAAAGGTGCACACAAAGGAGAGGGGCTTGGTAATAAATTCTTATCAAATATTAGAGAAGTAGACATGATCGTTCATGTTGTGAGAATGTTTGAAGATTCAGATGTACACCATGTTGATGGCACTATTGATCCATTACGAGATGTAGAGATTATTGAAATGGAATTAGCAATGGCTGATATGGTCACAGTAGAAAAACGCCTTGCAAATGTTAAATCAAAAATGAAATCTGGAAAGACAAAAGATTTAGAAAAAGAAGAATCAGCAGTAAAGAAAATTTTTGACGTACTTGAAAATGGGAAGATGGCAAACACAGCAGATCTTACGGATGATGAAAAGATTGCGATTAAGGAAATGAGTCTTTTGACAAACAAGCCAATACTTTACGTTGTTAATGTTGGGGAGGATGCTGCATCAAATAAGAATTGGTCTAGTCCTCTTGGTGACAATCGAATGGCATTACCAATTAGTATAAAAGTAGAGTCAGAAATAATGGAGATGTCAAAAGAAGACCAGAACGAATTTTTAAATGAGTTAGGCTTTGAACAATCTGGATTAGATAGGCTTATATCTAATTGCTATACATTGTTGAATTTGATCACTTACTTTACTTCTGGTGAAGTTGAAACTCGTGCATGGACTGTCTCAAAAGGTACAAAGGCTCCACAGGCAGCCGGTGTCATACATACAGATTTTGAAAAAGCATTTATTCGCGCAGAAGTAATCTCTGCAACAGACTTTATTGAGCTTAATGGTGAGTCAGGTGCAAGAGATGCTGGTAAGCAACGTATAGAAGGAAAAGAGTATGTGGTTCAAGACGGTGATGTGTGCCACTTTAGGGTTGGAGTATAAAAATTTCTCGTCCTACAACTTGTTTTTTTCTCTTATACACAAATGTTTCTTTAATTGTAAATCCAATTTTTTTCAACATTTGCTCTATCGGTAAATGGTACAGTGTACTGTCTTTTAAAACAAAAACAGGAAACGCAATGACGGCAACCCCGTCATTTTTTAATAGACCATGCAGTGTTTTAAACGAGTCTTTATACATTGACATTAACTCTCTTGTTGATCTTTTAATCTCTTTTTCGCTAACAGTATTTTTTCTTGCTGGCCCAAGATATGTTTCTGCAACCATAAGATCTACTTGTTTTGAAATAAAAGTATCAAGTTCTTTTGCATCTGTTGTGTGAAGTGCAAATTTTGGTGCTTCAAGATTACGTCGATCAACAATCCATGTAATATTTTTTGCTGTGTCATTAGTGGCTTTTTCAGATATGTCAGATCCTATGATTTTATCTGCACCTAACAACATTGCTTCCATCAAGATTGTTCCAGACCCACAAAAAGGATCAAGTATAGTTTTAGATTCAACTGTTCCAGCAAGGTTTACCATCATGCGTGCTAGTTTTGGTGGGAGCATTCCAGATTTAGAGTCTCTTGCAGGTCTTCCGTAGTCTCTGTCAGACCATGATTTAAAATTTTGAACAGCTTCTGTTTGGCAGATGAGTATTTTTTCATCTGAAACTAAAAAAACATATTCACCACCAGAGATAAGTAATCCATTTTGTTCAACAATAACTGAGGAAAGGATTGGTTCTTTTGAACTTACATATCGAACTGGCCTACCAGTTTCTTTTAGGTATTTTTTTACACTACTGCCAATATCATCAATTTCATCAACAATATCTCTTGTTTTATGTTTTCCACCCAAATCATAAACACTCAAACCAAAACTGATCTTATTTTTACCCATTGCACCACTTGCGTAGCTTCCAATTAAATCTGTTGTACCAGTTAAATCAAATACATTCATTTCACCAATAATTCTTCCTACTTTTATTGTCCCAGCCAATGTTTCTTGTAATTGACCCAAATTTACATCTATCTGGTCAATTACTAAAACAGAGTCAGAGCGATGTAACTCATTATATATCTGATTTTGGTCTTTAATTACTTGTTTAATCTCAGCAATTGAGATATCTGGATGTGATCCAAGTATAAAAAATATCATAGTGATTACTATTATGCTTAACCTTGACTATTTTTGCAAAAATCGCTAGCATATTCGCACTAAATCAATAACTGTCCGTGACCAAAACGGTCGGCTCATTAAGAGTCCAGTATATATGAATCAATACGAATTACTTTATATTGTCCCAACACAATATACTGATGAAGAGATTGTAGGAATACAAACTAAGATCTCAGAATTAGTAGAAAAATTTGGTGGCAAAGTGTTACGAAACGATAGTCTTGGAAAAATTCGATTAGCTTATTCAATCAAAAAGATCCGTCATGGAACTTATGTACTCGTACATTTCAATGGAGAACCATCTGAAATACAAGAACTTGATAGGCAACTTAAGCTAGCTGAAGAAATTTTACGTCATACTATAGTTATGAGAGAAGATGATGCTCTTGAGAAAGAATATCAGATTAGTTCATACGTAGCTCCTTTATCAGAAGAAGCAAGAGCTCAAAAAAAAGAAATGCCAAGAACTACGTTTTCTGCACCAGTTTCAGTACCAGTGGCAACACCAGTAAAAGAAATTGCTCCTCCAACACCTTCTGCAACATCTACAGAAGAATCAAAGATGAGTATAGAAGAACTTGATAAAAAGTTAGACGAAATCTTAGACACAGACTTAACTGAAAAAATATAAATATAAACTTTAGGTATGTATTCACTTAATCGAGCAACACTTATTGGAAATATGACTCGTGACCCTGAGTTAAAACAAACTCCTAATGGTCAAAACGTTTGCACATTTTCCATTGCAACAAATAGAGCATGGAAAGGAGCTGATGGTCAAAAGCAGGAGTCTGCAGAATTTCATAATGTTGTTGCATGGGGAAAGCTTGCAGAAATTTGTGGGCAGTATTTATCAAAGGGCCGAAAGGTATATGTTGAAGGGAGACTGCAAACAAGAGATTGGGAAGGACAAGATGGTGTACGAAGGTACAGAACAGAAGTAATTATAGATAATATGATTATTCTAGATAAACCATCATCTGGTGGAAGTGAGCAGTTTAAGGCTCAAGCAACATCAGGATTTACTCCTCCACAACCTGCGGTGAAACAGGACGAACCAGCAGTAAACCCCGACGACGAGATTAAGGTTGAGGACATTCCATTTTAAAATATGTATAACAAAAGAAAACAACAAACAAAACAACCTAGAAAATGTTACTTCTGCTACAGTAATCATAAATATATTGATTATAAGGATGTTAACAACTTACGAAGGTATCTATCATCATTTGCAAAGATTGTTCCACGTAAGAGATCTGGTGTGTGTTCTAAACATCAAAGATGTTTATCAAGTGCAATAAAACGTGCAAGAGTAATGGCATTACTTCCATTCATTCAGAGGTAAAATAAATCCCCAGCTAAGTTAACTGTATTAATGGCTGGGGTTTTTTAATATATGATTATGTCAAAAATTAAACAAATTGCATTTGAGCGTCAAACCATAAATCAGGCAATAAGATTATTTTTTAATGATCGAGGATTTATTGAGGTTGAAACACCGGTGGTTGTTAAATCACCAGGAATGGAGTCTAATCTGTCGCCATTTAATACATTGGTTATTGAGCCAAACGGAAAAGAATATCCTGCCGCACTGATAACCAGTCCTGAGTATTCGATGAAAAAACTTTTGGGGAATGGGATGAAAAAAATATTTACTATTACAAAAGTTTTTAGAAATCATGAAGAGTTTGGTGGAAATCACAATCCAGAATTTAGCATGTTAGAATGGTACATGCAGGGTGGTAATTATATAGATTGCATGAATGAAACTGAGGAATTAATTAACTTTATTGACCAAAAATTACAAAGTAATTCTAGATTTAAAGATGTTCTTTTTCAAAAAACAAGAGTTAAGGATTTATTTAAAAAGTATACGGCACTTAATTTAGATTCAGCTAAGATAAATAATCTAAAGGAGGTTTGTGATAAGAACGGAATACATTTTGCCGATAATGATACAGAATCAGATTTATTTTATAGAATATTTTTGGATAAGATAGAGCCAAACATAAGTGGCACACAATTTGTTTATGATTATCCAAAACATCAGGCATCACTTTCAAAATTAACAGATGATGGGCTGTACGGACAGAGGTTTGAGTTGTATGTAGATGGTTTGGAATTGTGTAACGGTTTTACAGAATTAACTGACACACAAGAACAAAAAGAAAGATTTATAGAAGAATCTAATGAGCGTAAAAAGCTAAATAAAAAAGTATATCCAATTGACGAGGCGTTACTTGAGCTGCTACCATCCATCAATCAGCATACATATGGTAATGCACTTGGCATAGATAGGTTGCACATGATTCTTACAAAAAGGAACAAAATAGAAGATGTGATGTTGTTTAATGCAAATAAGATATTTAAATAATTATGGGAAGTCCAAACGATATAAAAAAAGGAACAGTCATAAACTACAATGGTGAGTTGTGGGTTGTAGTAGATTTTCAAAGAGTTAGTCCTGGGAAGGGTAGTTCTTTTGTAAGAACTAAAATGAAAAGCATAAAAACTGGAAAAGTTAATGACAACAATTTTAAGTCTGCAGAAAATTTAACTTTTGAAGATGTACAACATAAAAAAATGCAATATCTATTTAGCGATACAAACTTTTATACGTTTATGGATAACAAAACATATGAACAGACTCCAATTGCAGCAAACGAACTAGAAGACGTGGTACCGTATTTGAAGGAAGGGTTGTTGGTTTCTGTTGTGGTTCATGATGGTAATCCAATTGCAGTTACACTTCCACAAAAGATTGAATATGAAGTTACGTACACAGAACCTGCAGTAAAGGGGGATACAGCATCGGGTAATGTTCTAAAAGAAGCAGAGTTAGACAATGGTCTGAAAATGAAGGTTCCAGCATTTATAAAAACGGGGGACAAGATAATAGTAAATACAGACAGTGGAAGCTATACAGAGCGTGTGAGTTAAGATGAATTATTTAAATTAGATACATAAAAACGGTCACATAGACCGTTTTTATATTTATAAATCATTCCTGTTCTTTGATTGCTTTTTCTATCTTCCCTCTTATTTCCTTAAGGAGTTTTTTATCAGACTTTATGGTTGCCTTCGCTGTTTCTCTGCCAAGACCAAGTTTTTGCTCACCATAGTAGTAATTGTTACCAGATTTTCTTATTACTTCATAAGGTACTCCGAGCTCAAGTAGATCACCTGCGATTGATATGCCTTCGTTGTACATTATATCAAACTCACATGTTCTAAATGGTGGTGCGACTTTATTTTTTACAATCTTAATTTTTGTTCTGTTTCCAATAATTTTATCCACCTGTTTAATTTGAGCACTTCTTCTAATTTCGATTCTAACAGATGAATAGAATTTTAAAGCACGTCCACCAGTAGTTGTTTCTGGATTACCAAAAACAATTCCAATTTTCATCCTGATCTGGTTAATAAAAATTACTGTTGTTTTTGACTTATTTACAATTGCAGCAAGTTTGCGCAATGCTTGACTCATGAGTCTTGCCTGAAGGCCCATGTGAGATGCTCCCATATCACCCTCAATTTCAGCTTTTGGTGTAAGTGCTGCAACTGAATCGATCACAATTACATCTACAGCACTTGATCGTACCAATGTTTCAACGATTTCAAGTGCCTGTTCTCCGGTGTCAGGCTGAGATATAAATAACTCTTCAATATTAACACCAATTTTTTGTGCATATTCTGGATCGAGTGCGTGCTCTGCATCGACATATGCTGCAATACCACCTTTTTTTTGTACCTCCGCAACTATATGTTGAGCAAGTGTGGTTTTACCTGAAGATTCAGGTCCAAAGATTTCGATGATTCTTCCTCTTGGTACACCCCCAACTCCAAGTGCTAAATCCAAAGATAAGCACCCTGTTGATATAGATTCAATTTGCATTGTTTTGGCCTCACCAAGTCTCATTATCGCACCTTCACCAAATCTTTGCTTTATCTGGGATATTGCATCTAGTGCAGCTTTTGCGCGCGCATCGTTTATTTTGACCTCCTTACTGATTTGTTTTGCCATAGTTTTTTCTAACCTTATCAGAGTAAAAAAAAGAATCAAGAGATTCTAAATTGTGGATATAATTAATTTGCAAATGTGATTAGTTTATTTTGCTTAAGAACAACTCTTCTGTATTCAATTGCTTTTTTTGAGTATCTCTTAGCACCTTCAATTTTAATTATATTAAGACCTCTTTCCAGTGCTATTTTTTCCTCAAAAGACCCATCAGATAATAATAGAACAGGCACGCCATTAACATTAACTTGTGCTCCTTCTTCTGTCTGGCCAGTTACTAAAATAGAAGCTTCTTTTGTTGTGACACCATCAGATGGAGAGACTATTAGAAGTTCGGGTGCTGTAATTATTGAATGTACCTGAATCCCCATGTAAGTCATTACAGAGAAGGCTGTAAGTAAAATAAAACCAATTTTTATAAATTTACTTGCAACTAAAAATTTTATTTTTCTTGTTCTTTGTCGTGGCATGACTGCTTTTTTAACAAAGTCACAAGTTCCTCTTTCTTGTTCAAAAAGATCAAGATAATATTTTGGATCTGTTCGAAGTGTATTTACATAAATCTTCAAGAAATTTCTGGCATAGATTGGGTCAGGTAAATTTTGGTATCGACCGGTCTCAAAAGCTTTAATGTATTTTTTTTGTATCTTTGTTTTTTGTTCCATTTCAGACAAAGTAATATTAGCCGCTTTACGAAGGGCTTTTAATTTTTCACCGAGTTTTAAATCGTGATCAAATTTTCTTATTACAAATGTCATAGTTTAACTATTTAGCCATTCATCTTCTTCTTCTTCTTCTTCTTCTTCTTCTTCTTCTTCTTCACCTTCCTCCTCCTCATAATCTACACCTCCTTCTTCAGTATTTTCATCTTCGTCTGTATATTCATTAGCATCCTCTTCGTCTTCGCTGTCTTGTTCGTATTCGACATCATCCTCATTATCGTCAGCATTATATTCATCATCTTCTTCATTTTCAAACCTGTCTTCATTTTCGTAAGCCTCATCATAATCATCTTGTGCAGTAGGCATTCCCTCTGTGTGACTACCTCCTGGTGGCCAATTTTCAATTAATATATCTCTTGCCTTTGATCCTTGTTGTTCACCAATAACTCCTGCATCCTGCATAGAGTCCATGATGCGTGCTGCACGTGAGTAACCAATTCGTAATCGTCTTTGTAGAAAAGAAGTAGATGCTTTGCCGGCTTGTATGACAATTTGAACAGATTCATCAAATAGATCATCTCTATCTTCATCGTCAAAAACAGTTCCAGCCTTTGTTATTTCCGTAACCGCCATATTATAATCAGGTTCACCTTTTTTCTGTAAATGTGCAACAACAGCCTCAACTTCTTCTGACGATAAGAATGCTCCTTGTATACGTTTTGGTTTGGATACATCAGCTGACGTAAATAACATATCACCACGTCCAAGTAGTTTATCTGCACCACCAACATCTAGGATTGTTCGTGAATCCGTTTGGGATGCTACTGCAAATGCAATTCTTCCTGGTATGTTTGCTTTAATAATTCCAGTAATAACATCCACACTTGGTCTTTGTGTCGCAAGAACCAAATGAATACCAACAGCACGTGCCATTTGAGCAATTCTTACAATAGTTGCTTCAACTTCACGACCACTTACTGTCATTAGGTCTGCAAGCTCATCAATTACAATTACAATTTTTGGCATCCTCTCTTCAACTTTTTTGTTGTAGTCAGTTATGTTTCTTGCACCGAATTTTGAAAGTAAATCAAGTCTACGATCCATTTCTCTTACGGCCCACTTAAGTGCGTTTACCGTGTCGTCTACATTGATAATTGGAGGTACTAATAAATGTGGAATACCAGCATAGGCTGTTAGCTCAACTCGTTTTGGATCAACCAAAATAAGTTTTAACTCATCTGGACCATTTTGGTATAACCACGAAACAATCATTGAATTCAAACAAACACTTTTACCAGAACCAGTTGCACCAGCAACTAGCATGTGCGGCATTTTATCAAGGCCGATTGTTAAAACATTACCAGAAACATCTTTTCCAAGAGGAGTGCTTAGAATAGATTCGTGTGTTTTAAAGTTTTTTGTATCCATCACATCACGTAGTGTTACTGTTGCGACTTTTGTATTAGGTACTTCTATACCTACCAATGATTTTCCAGGAATCGGTGCTTCCATTCTTAGCGGGTGAGCAGCAAGTGCAAGAGCAAGATCATTTTGAAGTCCAAGTATTCTTGAGAGTTTCACTCCTTGAGATGGACGCAGTGTAAATTGTGCAACAGTGGGTCCTACAGAAGTCTTTCCCATTTCAACATTAATATTAAACTCCCTAAATGTTTTTTCAATAATTTCTTTGTTGCGCTCAATGTCACCTGCCTGAGCTTTGTTTGCAGATTTTTTTAACAGTTTTAAAGGAATTGAGATTTGTCTACGATTTTTTGTTGCAAGAACTCCTTCTGGTTGCAGATTTGAATCCGCCACATTTTTTCTTCTAAAAGTATTATGTGTATCTTCATCTTCATATTCACCTTCCTCCTCTTCATCCTCCTCATCCAACTCTTCATCTTCATATTCACCTTCCTCCTCTTCATCCTCCTCATCCAACTCTTCATCTTCAAGGTCTTCAAGATCTCCATCGTAGTCTTCATCATCATTTTTACTTTTGTGAAGAAGCTCTCCAAGCCAGCCGGTGATATGTTGGTGTAGTCCAACTATATTCTTCAAGGAAGTATTGAATATAAGCATTATTGAAATAAATAAAAGTGCTATTACAATAACCAGTGCACCTAAATATCCAACAAGGCTTGGTAAAATTTTTGCCAAAACTTCTCCTAAATATCCTCCCGCCAAAGTCAGGTCCTCTGTAAAAGGTATTTCCCTGTGAATTAAGAGTAAGTTCAAGGTAGAGTTAAACGATAGAAAGAAAAATAAAAAACCCAGATAATTCCATGTTGATAATTCACCTCGATCTGGATACAGCATTGTTGCACCTATTATAATAAGTACAATTGGAACAAAGAATCTATCAAAACCAAAAAATTGAGAAAGTACTGTGTTTAAAAATACACCCAGGCTTCCAGCAATCTGGAAAAACGACAGGAACATTATTGCTGCAAGAGCAAAAATGAACACGACTGAGATGCCGCGTTTTGCTTCTGGATTAAGCTCAAATCCAAATATAGCGTTATTATATTTGCGCCTGCTTTTGCGGCGCTTTTTTTTTCTAGCCATGGCGGTATTTTAGCATAAAGTTGCTGTCAGTGGATAATGTTTTGTGTAAATCTCACTTTTTATCAATATCCATTGACAAAACGCTATTTTTTTGTTACATTCTGTAGTTGAAAAAAGTATAAAACATCAGTTTTAATGCTTGAATATCCAACAAACAATATTTTACTGGAGTTTAGAAGTGTCAAAGAAAAAAAAAGGTAGGCGATCAAAGCCTGTTGTGATGAAAAAGCCAAGCGATATGATTATTCGAATCAAAACGTCTGACATAAAAGTTAGATGTAAAATCGCAATTCCTTGCGTCAAAAGATTTCATACAAGAAGTCATGATGTAATGAAGGGGCGTAGGCGAAATCCAAAACATGTTAACAAGTATGATCAATACTAAAGGAGGAATGCGTGATTGTCTTAATTCTTAGCCGTGGAAGCTTAAGTCTACGGCTTCCTATTTTAGATCATGAATGAATCGTGTTTTAAAATCGGAAAAATAAAACTCATAATTGGAGGGCGAGAATAAGGAGGCAATAAATTCTCAGTTTCTTGTATTCTGAGAATCGTTATAAAGTTTTATAACATTGTCGGTTGTGTGTTCGATATAAACAAGGCTTAGGCTTTCTTTGTACCTATTACATACAACCAATCTGTACACACCTTTATTTATAAGGTCACTGAACAGCTTTCTTGACCTCCAATTATGAGTTTTGTTCTCAAATTAGACAAAACATAAGTGAGTAAGTATTATTCAAAACTTCAAGATCTGTCTTCCATAGTATTTTGATGAATATTGTGGTGGACTGATCTGGTCTTTTTGGTTCATTAAAAAGCAAAATTTTAGGAGGTGCAACATTGGAACAAATAAGTTTATCAGCGAACATTGAATGTAGTCGCTGCGGAGAACATTATGAACTAGGCGATATTACTCGTCAAACCGGAAGTAATCTTCCGTGGCTTGTTGTCAAAAAAGGTTTTAAGAATATTGATGAGGTTCTAAAAACCGTCTTATGTCAGGTGTGTAATGGACACAATGCTGGCCTATCGGTTGAAGACGCTTTGAAGATTCTTGGTGTGCAGATCACAGCTCCTGTGATTTCATCTCATCGACCAGTGTCAATTGGGTGCTCATCCAATGTTTTTACTGGAACACATCGTCCTGTATTGTCGAGTGATTATTCACAAACAGTTACAGGATCAAATTCATGTTTTGAGAGCGATGTGGTTTTTGTTGGAGCAATGAGGCCGAAAAGCAAGTCGGGTAAACAGAATAGTTCTGGTCAAAATTTTGGCCAGCAAAAAATTCAACTACCAAAGAAACAGAGTGCAGATAGAGAAGTTTGTACTAAAGTAAGTATTTATGACTCATTGAAAGCTCAACTGGACAAGGCTGTTGAAACAGGAAGAGATTATTCTGGTTTGGTGAATATTGCTTGTAGGGTCGGTATTGATCACGAACTGGTCAGAGATTGTTTGGCTAAAGAGACTCGTTCTAATCGTGCACGTTTTGCAGCACTTTCAGGGTCATTTAAGCGAAAGCTAAAATACCTTCGTGTGGTTTCTGAAAAACAAGAGTGCACTGATTTAGTAGATGAGCTGTACGACATTCTTGCAAGGGCGAATTCAAGCGATCCAAAAAAGCGTTCAAAGAATAAACTTCTTGGTTTTTTTGGAACAAGCCATGTTGAGCTTGGTAATTTTGCGACGGTGTACTATTTAACCAAGACCATTGTTCCGTCAGATAACGGTGCTCAGTGTGTTGATAGGGTTTTGTTTAGGCGTATAGGTTTACCACAAGAGACTAAGATTAGTATCGAGTTTCCTGGTGTCAGTGCTAGACCAAGTCGCTTGTACTATCATGGAAAAACAAATGTGCGGGTTGTGAAGTTTGGTGTGAGTTTATGCTCCAAACAAAGCAAGTTGGCCTCAGATGTTTTGTGTGATGGTTACAGTGATGTAAAAATCGTGTATCCAGATGGTGAAATATATGGAAAGAATCCATGTGTCGAACTTCCTGACAACAGGTACAGGTTTACTCAGTTGACTAACCGTCAACAGCTCTCACAAGATTCATGGGAGGTCTCAGAGGATGTGTACATGGGAGAGGGTATGAAACTTATAATGTCTCAAAAAGACAATAAGTGGATTTATACTCCTGTGACAAAATGCTCTAAACGCACATCTACAAAAACTTTCATTGGAAAGTTTAATGATGGTTATGTGAATACTGATAGCACACCAATGCTCTTTATGGATATTGAAGAGCCATTGATGATTTTGCAGATTGATAATTTTACTATCTCGTCTGTTCTCATGAGAAATGGAAGCACTCGTGTGTTTGAGAGTGTTCATGATGCTGATGCATTTAATAAAGGGATTATAATTATTCCTGATGAAGAAGCATTGGTGTCTTGTGATGAGGTTGTTGTTCAGTCTATTCACACAGAACAGATTCAACAAGTTCAACCTTAACAAACTAGGTTCAGATATATAGCCTTTATATGCATATATCTGAACCATTTTTATCAGTACATAATCCTGTATTGTGTATCGATTAGAATATGATAAGATCAAACAAGATGACCTTTTATAGGCTGTAATGTGTATTAATAACACTCCAAAGAAAAGTTGCGAGCATAGCTGCATTTATGTAGCGAAATCTCTCTCCTCAATGTTCAAATGTTTTTCTTCGGTTACTTTATGTAAGTTGTTTTTCTCATTACAGCCTTTAAATGGTCATTTTTTTGTGGATAAGACATTTTTACGATTAAAGAATTAATTGATCTACTGTAGAAAATATCTGAATTTTTACTTAATTTAGCAAAAAAATTAGAAATTCTTGACAATATATTATAGATAACCTTCCAAGGCTTGACGGTGTAAAAGTATAATGTTAATATCTCGAAGTAATTGTTTGAGTTTTTGCTAAAATTAGCAAAACTTGACATACAAATTAAACACAATCCCTGATTTACCTCGTTTGCGGCTGAATGGTCTACCGGGTATCAACATCTAAAAAAATTTGAGTGGGGCTCAGGTTAACCGTCTTTAGATGACACAATTTACATCCGCAAATTAATGATTTTAGCATTCCATACCAATGGGGCGCTTTTTTATTTTTGAGAATTTAATTTTTTAATTCTAACTTATACGCATTATGCCCATTTATCGTCGTACACCAGTAAAAACCAGGGAACGAGCAAGTTTTGGAGCTGTATCTGACCAGATGGAGTTACCAGATCTTATTGAAGTACAACGTAGTTCATATCGTTGGTTTTTTGAGGAGGGTATCAGAGATCTATTTAAAGAGATTGCACCAATCCGTGATTTTATTGGACGTGATCTAGAGCTTTACATAGATGATTATTATTTAGATGATCCAAAGTTTGACGAGAGAACTTCTCGTTCTAAAAAAGTTACATTTGAAGCACCTCTTCGTGTAAAAACTCGTTTAGTAAACGTTCGCACAAAAAGCGTAAAAGAACAGGAGATTTATTTAGGTGATTTACCACTAATGACCCCTCGTGGAACGTTTGTTATTAATGGAGTTGAGCGTGTAATTGTATCACAGCTCGTTCGTTCAGCAGGTGCATTTTTTACAGCAGACGTGTATAGAGGTCGTAGATATTATGGAGCAAAAATTATTCCTAATCGTGGAGCATGGTTAGAATTTGAGACAGATCCAAAAAATATAATTTGGGTAAAAATAGACAGAAAACGTAAGGTTCCTGTAACTGCACTTTTACGTGCTTTTGGTGTAACAACCGATGAAGAAATAATGGAATTGTTTAAAGATATAGACGTTCATCCAACAAATAATTATATTGAATCAACATTAAACAAAGATCCTTCAACAAATGAAGATGAGGGATTGATCGAGGTTTATAAGAGAATTCGTCCAGGTGATCGTGCAACTGCAGATAACGCAAAAGGGTTAATTCATTCAATGTTTTTTAATTTTGATAGATATGATCTTGGTAAGGTTGGTAGATACAAATTCAACTTACGTTTCGGTGATGATATTTCAGAAGATTTAGTTGCTGACGAGGCAAATAGAATTATTGGAAAAGAAGACCTTACAAAAATTATTCGTGAGATTATTAGACTAAATATCAATCAAGAAGAACCAGATGATGTTGACCATCTTGGAAATAGAAGAGTTCGTGCTGTTGGAGAGTTGATTCAAGGACGTTTCCGAGTTGGTTTGGCGAGAATGGAAAGAATAATAAAAGACAGAATGTCTACACAAGACATAGATTCACTTACACCAGGAAGGCTTATTAATGCGAGGCCTGTGATTGGTGCTATTCGTGAGTTTTTTATGTCTTCTCAATTATCTCAGTTCATGGACCAAACCAATCCGTTAGCAGAGCTTGAGCATAAGAGACGTTTATCAGCAATGGGTCCAGGTGGACTTTCACGTGAAAGAGCTGGGTTTGAAGTCCGTGATGTGCATCCAACTCACTATGGTCGTATTTGTCCTATTGCTACACCAGAGGGACCAAATATTGGTTTGATTGGACATTTGGCTTCATACTCAAAAATAAATGAGTATGGATTTATTGAGACACCTTATAGAAAAGTTGTTAAGGAGGAGAAGGGTGGAAAAACAATTGCACGTGTTACAGATGAGATTGAATATATAAATGCTTTTAAAGAAGAAAAATCAGTTACAGTTACAGCTACAAGTTTAATAGACGATAAGAATTACTTTACAGAAGAGTTTGTTGCAGCAAGAAAATTTGGTGAGCCAAAAAATGTTGCACAGTCAGAAATTGATTACATGGATGTTTCATCAAAGCAAATTGTTTCAATTGGTACATCTTTGATTCCTTTCTTGGAACATGACGATGCTACCCGTGCACTTATGGGAACGAACATGCAACGTCAAGCTGTACCTACTGTACGCCCAGACGCTCCTATTGTAGGAACTGGTGTTGAAAGACGTGCGGCTCGTGATTCAGGTCATGTAATTGTTGCAGATCAATCAGGTGTAATTTCATATGTAGATGGATTTAGGATTGAGATTACAGACAAAGATAAAAATATTATCAAGTATGAACTTAAAAAGTTCTTGCGATCTAATAATTCAACTTCTATTAACCAACGTCCTGTTGTAGAGGCTGGTCAGAAGATTACAAAGGGAGACATAATTGCAGATTCATCAGCAATTGATAAAGGTGAGTTGGCATTAGGTCAAAATTGTCTTATAGGTTTCATGGCATGGGATGGCTACAACTATGAAGATGCTGTTATTATTTCAGAAAAATTAGTACGTGATGACAGGTTTACATCTGTACACATTGAGCATTACACAATTGATGTTCGTGACACAAAACTTGGACCAGAAGTTGTTACTTCTGATATTCCAAATGTTTCAGAAGAGAAATTAAAAAATCTAGACATTGAAGGTGTTATAAGAATTGGTGCAGAGGTAAAGTCCGGAGATATTTTAGTAGGAAAAATTACACCAAAAGGTGAGACAGAGCTTTCAGCTGAGGAAAAGTTACTTCGCGCAATCTTTGGTGAGAAGGCTCGTGATGTGCGTGATTCATCTTTATATCTTGAACATGGTGAACATGGAAAGGTTGTGGATGTAACAGTATTTTCACGTGAGTCTGGAGATAAGTTGTCACCAGGTGTTATTAAATCAATTCAGATTACAATTGCTGACTTACGTAAGTCACAAGTTGGAGATAAAGTTGCAGGACGTCACGGAAACAAAGGTGTAATTTCAAAGATTGTACCTTTATCAGATATGCCATTTTTAGAAGATGGAACTCCTTTGGATATAATGCTTACTCCACTTGGAGTTGTTTCTCGTATGAATTTGGGACAGGTTCTTGAGGTTCATTTGGGACTTGCAGCAAATGCGCTTGGATATAATGTCATGACACCTGTACTAAATGGTGTGTCATATGGTGATATTCAGGGTGAGCTAGAAAAAGCAGATTTGCCAAAAACAGGCCAGGTTCAGTTATATGATGGTCGTACGGGTGACAAGTTTGTACATCCAATTACAGTTGGGTACATGTATATTTTGAAGTTGTCACACATGGTTGAAGATAAAATGCATCAGAGGTCAATTGGTCCTTATTCATTAATTACGCAGCAGCCGCTTGGTGGTAAAGCGCAATTTGGTGGACAGAGGTTTGGAGAGATGGAAGTTTGGGCTCTTGAAGCTTATGGAGCTGCACACACATTGCAAGAAATTTTGACAATTAAGTCTGATGACGTTCCTGGAAGGTCAAAGGCCTATGAGGCAATCATTAAAGGAAATCCAATTAATAAAGTGAATATCCCTGAATCATTTAATGTACTTGTACGCGAGCTTAAAGGCTTGTGTCTAGACGTAGAGTTATTAAATGAAGGAAGTAAAATTGAGCTTCAGGGTGAAAAAAGTAAAAAATAACCTATGTTTAAAAAACAAGACACATTAAAATCTACAGATTTTGACTCAATAAGACTTAGGTTAGCTTCTCCAGAAATAATTCGTGGATGGTCACATGGTGAAATAACCAAGCCTGAAACAATTAATTACAGAACACAAAAACCAGAGAAGCACGGACTTTTCGCTGAAGAAATTTTTGGTCCCTCAAAAGACTGGGAGTGTTATTGTGGTAAGTATAAAAAAATTAGATACAAAGGAATTATTTGTGACAAATGTGGAGTAGAAGTAACTCATTCAGTTGTTCGTCGTGAAAGAATGGGGCACATTGAGCTTGCTGCTCCTATTACGCACATTTGGTTTTTGAGAGGTGTACCGTCAAGGATTGGTACAGTTTTAGATATGTCAATTCAGAATCTTGAAAAAGTAATTTATTTTGCTAGTTTTATAATTACAAACGTAAACGAAGAAGCTAAAGAGCAAACAATCGAACAAGTAAAACAAGAGAGAAAGAGCAAACAGAACATGATAGAAGGTGAATTTAAAAGAGATGTTGGACGACTTGCAGATAAACATGGTGATGATAAAAAAGTTCTTGCAAAAGAACAGACTAGGTTAGAAGAAATTAGAGATGGAAAACTTGAAGAATTAGAAGAAGATTACGAGATAGTAATGGAAGATCTTAAGGCAATGAAGATGATGTCTATTATCTCAGAGCAGACATATCATGAGTGGTCATTAAAATATGGTCATGTTTTTGAAGCAATGATCGGTGCAGCAGCAGTTCATGAAATGTTGAAGCGTGCCAATGTGGAGGAGACAATGTATGCACTACAAGATGAGTTGGTAAATGCAACAAAGACAAAAAAGGACAGAATTCTAAGAAGATTAAAACTTCTAAAGTCTTTACATATAAATAAAATCGACCCTACATGGATGGTTCTTGAAGCTGTTCCTGTTATTCCACCAGACCTACGGCCAATGGTACCGTTAGATGGTGGAAGGTTTGCAACTTCAGACTTAAATGACTTGTATCGTCGTGTGATAAACAGGAACAATCGTTTAAAACGGCTGTTTGATTTGAATGCTCCTGAAGTTATTTCAAGAAATGAAAAACGAATGCTTCAAGAGGCTGTTGATGCACTAATAGATAATTCAGCAAGGCATAGTAAAACAGTTATTGCAGCTACTGGTAAGAAGCGTCAGTTAAAATCTTTGGCGGATCAGTTAAAAGGTAAGCAAGGTCGTTTCCGTCAGAACCTACTTGGTAAACGTATTGATTATTCTGGACGTTCAGTAATTGTTGTTGGACCACATTTAAAATTAGAGAATTGTGGAATTCCAAAAAAGATGGCTCTTGAGCTGTTTAAACCGTTCGTTATTTCAAAGTTAATCGAGCGCGAATACGTTCACAATATTAGAAGTGCGAATAAGTTTATTGATTCAGACCGTTCAGAAACATGGGATATTTTGGAAGAGGTTACAAAAGACGCATTTGTTCTTTTGAACCGTGCACCAACTTTGCATAGGCTTGGTATTCAGGCATTTAGACCTGTTTTGATTGAGGGTAAGGCTATGCAAATTCACCCACTTGTTTGTGATGCTTATAATGCAGACTTTGATGGTGACCAAATGGCAGTCCATGTTCCTCTTACAGAAGAAGCGCGTGCAGAAGCGCGTGAGATCATGCTTGCTACAAAGAACTTGCTAAAGCCTGCTCATGGTGGGCCAGTTGCGACACCTGGAAAAGATATTGCTTGGGGAATATTCTATCTAACAATGGAACTAACTCCACAACCAGAAGAAATGAAAGGTATTCCATGGTTTGCAAATGAAACAGACGTGATGTACGCAATAAAATCAGGACAAGTACAGCTCCAAGATTGGTGTGTTGTGCGTTTGCAGACTGGTGAAAAAATTATTACAACTCCAGGACGTGTATTGGTTAATTTGCAGTTTCCAAAAGAAATTCCTTTTAAAAATCAACGACTTGGTAAAAAAGAATTATCAAGTATCGTTAAGTACTTCCTAGAGCTTCATGGTTCAGATAGAGCATCTGACTTCCTAGACAGATTAAAAGAAATTGGTTTTGAATACTCCACACAGGCTGGTTATTCATGGGGAATGTCTGATCTTCCATCATTAAAAAACAAAATAACTCTACTTAAAGAAGGTGATAATAAGATTCGTGAGATCGAAGATTATTATTCTCAAGGTCTTTTGACTGGTTCAGAAAGACATTCATCTATTATAAAAATTTGGAATGAAATTAAAGATAGTATCGCATCTGAGGCAAAACAAATGCTTCCAAAAGATAATCCGGCTTATACAATGATTGAGTCCGGTGCTCGTGGTTCATGGGGACAAATGACACAAATGGTTGGTATGAAAGGATTGGTTGCAAACCCTGCAGGTGACATTATTGAGCTTCCAGTTAAATCATCATTTAAAGATGGTTACGATGTATTGGAGTTTTTTATCTCATCTCATGGTGTGCGAAAAGGTTTGACTGACACAGCTTTAAGAACTGCTAATGCAGGTTACTTAACAAGGCGTTTGGTTGATGTTGCACAAGATGTGGTTGTTCGTGAAATAGATTGTGGTGACGATAAGGGTGTTGTACTTACAAAAGAAGAATCAGATGATATCGGAGAGCCATTGATAATTAGAATACTTGGTAGGTTCTTGTTATCAGATCTTAAGAAACCAGGTGGCAGAAAAGTTTTGGTTAAAGCTGGTGAGTTGGTTACCGAAGACCATATTAGAGCAGTAGAAGCTTCAGGTGGTGAGATTATGGAGGTACACTTAAGATCAGTTATGACATGTAAGCTCCGTCGCGGTGTGTGTCAGAAGTGTTATGGTTACGATTTGGCTTATAATAAACTTGTAAAACTTGGAACAGCGGTTGGTATTATGGCAGCTCAGTCAATTGGTGAGCCTGGTACACAGTTAACAATGAGAACTTTCCATACTGGTGGTGTTGCTGGAAAAGATATTACACAAGGATTGCCGCGTGTTGAAGAATTATTTGAGGCTCGTAATCCAAAGCAGAAAGCTGTTATGTCTGAGGTTTCAGGTAAGGCCACAGTTGAGACTATTCAAAGAGAAATTGTACAAGCTGGAACAGGTAAGCAAATTGTTGATACAAGACCAGGACAGAAGACGGTAAAGATTGCTTATGAAGATGTGGATGATGAAACATTTAGTTATGGAAAGACTGGTGAGTTGTTCTTGAAAGAAGGAGACAAAGTTAAGACAGGACAAATAATTGCAAAGAAAGGAAGTGGTGTTGAATTTGAATCTCCAGGAAATGGTGTGATTACAATTAAAAAAGAAAATACAGTTACTGTTGTGTATGACACAATTAAATTGCGTGAGTACATTATTCCGCCAGGATACACTTTGTATGTTAAAGACGGTGATGAGGTTCAGTCTGGTGATCAGCTAACTGACGGAAATCTTGATCTACAATTATTGTTTAAGCACAAAGGTCAGGATGCGGTTCAGAAATATTTGTCTAAGGAAACTCAGTTTATTTATGCTAGTCAGGGACAGAAACTAAATAACAAGCATATCGAGCTGATTATAAAACAAATGTTCTCACGTGTAAGAGTTATGGATCCAGGTGATACAGATTTACTACCTGCAGAGATAATTGAAAGAGCTACTTTTGACCAAGCAAATGACGGTGTTGAAAAAGGTAAAAAGGAAGCAACGCACGAGCCTGTGTTTATGGGAATTACAAAGATTTCATTATCAACAACCTCATGGTTGTCATAAGCGTCATTTCAAGAAACTGCAAAGGTTTTAATTAACGCAGCAATGACAGGGAAGGTTGATAAGATGGAAGGATTAAAAGAAAATGTGATTATTGGTAGATTGATACCTGCAGGAACTGGATTTGGTGATATGGCCAAAGAGTTAATCGGTAATGTAGGCGAGGAGATTGTAGATGAAAGTAGTGAAACAGATTTAGAAACAGAAGAAGAATCTTCTTAAGATTAAGGTACATACAAGTAAAAGAAGTTCGTAACAGAATTCAAATAAGATTTGTGCTTATAGAAAGAAAGCCGTCCGTTAGAGGGCGGTTTTCTTGTTGGTGTAATTTAATTTTGGTATCCTTATATAAAATTATGTCTAAAGGAACTTTGATAATGGGGGTTGATCCTGGTTATGGTCGAATGGGTTTCGGCTTTATTTATATAGAAGGATCAAAAATGGAATTGGTTGATTATGGAGTTATGACAACTCTGGTAGGCGATGCTTTTGAGGACAGATTATTGCATATCGCAAATGACTTACATGATCTTTTTGAGCATCATGACCCGGATGTTATGGTTGTTGAAAAATTATTTTTTGGAAAAAGTTCAACTACTGCAATGAAGGTTGCAGAAGCAAGGGGTGTATCATTATTGATGGCTGCACAATCTGGTGTACCAGTTTTTGAGTATACTCCTTCACAAATAAAAAAAGCTGTTACAGGTAATGGCAAGGCTACAAAAAAGGATGTGCAAAAAATGGTCAAGCAATTACTTGGATTAGTTAGAGTTCCAAAACCAGACGATTCAGCTGACGCATTAGCTGTTGCAATTACTGCATCAAACAAAAAATGGTGATATTTAGTATTGACAAAGTGGTATTTTTTTAGTACCTTGATATGTCTACATGATTAAGGAGGAATCGTGCTAGTGCTATGGTTAGAAAGTTTAAAGGTAGTTTGTATATATCAATCATATATACATGCAAATAAATTATGCAATTTTATATTTTGGACGGGTCATGATGGCAGACGAGATTTAATCATTGCTTGTCACTCTAAATATAATAATTGGTGTAAATCTGAACAAGTATTTGCAGACCATCTAAGGCATAAATTAATGAATTTAATTCCAAGAAGGCTGCCAGATGGTATTGGTGAGGTACATAGGGGTACTATTACTAGTTGGAAAAGCGATCATTTTAATATCTTAACTCCAGCGGAATTACGTCCATTCATTGAAGAAGCTCTTGGTCTTTATTGAATCGTTCATCCACTACCACCAAAAGTCCTTTAATAGGACTTTTTATTTAAAATAAATTTAGTTTAAACCTTGCAAAAAATACCTTTTTTGTGTAGAATTTTCTCGCAATACATTATAAAATCTCGGGATTTTATTTATGCGGGTATGGTATAAAGGCTATTATTTCTGCCTTCCAAGCAGACGATGCGGGTTCGATTCCCGCTACCCGCTCCAATGAAAGTTGTCAGCTTTTGGCTGGCACTTTTCATTGGAGGAAGATCATTTAAATTGAACCCACCGAAGTTCAATGAAATTAAAAACAATTGATATATTTTAAATTATCAGAATTGAATCAGATACGATGCGATGCAGAACGGTGACTGTAAAGTAAAATATAAGTTGTTCATAATTAGATGAGATATTGGTGAAGCTCAAACATACGAATAAACCGTACTAAAATATACGGTGAAGGAGTGGGTGCAGAACTGATCCTATAGCTTGCTAATCAGGGATTACTTATTTACACGGGATGTAGCTCAGCAGGCCAGAGCGCTTGGTTTGGGACCAAGAGGTCGCAGGTTCGAGTCCTGTCATCCCGACCAATAAGACCGTTTGGTATTTAACCAAGCGGTTTTATGTTTGTTTAAAACAATATGTTTGATGTGGGGAAAAGTATGGTTTTTTATATGTTAAAATATAGGCATACTTTTATATATGGAAAAAAGTTCTTCAGGTTTTAGAAATATAAATACAGTTGCAGGTGTTATTTTTTTTGGAATGTGCATTGCAGTTATTTTTTTGGTTATTAATTTTTCAGTAAGTGCAGAAAATAAAAGAGATACACAACGACAACAAGATGTTGATTCTTTGTTGTATGAATTGAAATCTTTCAGAAATCAAAATGAGGGATTAGTTATTAGATCTATATATAACATGACTCCAAGTGAAACATACATGATTGTATATGGAGATAAAAGAAAAGGGTGTGATGATATGAATGCTTATTGTGATGTTAAGGTTACAAGCGACACGCATTGTGTAGATTTATCAGAACTTGTTGATTATGGCATGTATGAGGACTCTCCGATTGCTCCTAATGGAAATGTGTGGTGGGACAAGGGAATATCAAAAAATGATAATGGCATAGGTTACACATTATCTATAAATAAAAATTTAGCATTAACAATTACCGCATGTGAATCAGAAGGCGAGGGAATGGATCAAATTTTTTCTTCAGACTTAAAAAAATAAATTAAAAAAAATGTTCTTATTAAGTTCAAAACTTTCAAAAACAACTCAGATATTATTTGTATCTTTTTTTGTAATATGTTCAATTTTTGTGTGTGCAAAATCAGCAAGTGCAGATTCGATTGGAATGTCACCACCAAAAATTATTGATAAAATGGAACCAAATGAAAGATTTAAACATACAATCACATTAATGAGATCCAAGAATATAGATAAATCAATTAGTCTAAATATAAGTGTTGTTGGCGAAGGCTCTGAATTGGTGGATCTGTACTCTGGAAAGGTAGTTTCTTTTTCACCAGGAGAAGAAAAGATATTTTATACTTATGCTATAGATACAGATGGAGCAATTTTTGGTAATTTTAATCCAAAACTACATTTTATATTAGACGAACTTGTTAATTCAAATGGACTCCAAATGCATGTTGGGCTAGTACACGAAATAGTATTAGAAATTTTGCCAAAGTCAGAAAAAGAAAGGGTTGTTTATAGAGCAGGTGTCTTAGAAGAAGTGGATAATTTATTTTTAAGACATCCAAAAGTAAAAGTTGTTAAAAATAAGTCAAAAACAAATATAAATATTTCTACTGAGTTGATTAATAAAACAAAAGTAGTGATTGCTGAGGTACCATATATATTCAATGTATATAAAGGTAGTGAATTAATATCATCTATCGAAGAAATACATAGAGTTAAAATTCAACCAAACAAATCAGATATAATTAATGAAACATTTAAAATTAAAAATCGTTACAAAACAATTGGTAAATACAGGTTTGTGTATAAAATAGGTGATTTAACAACTGAATTAAATTATTTTCTTATACCACCAGAATATGTATTTTTGGCATTGATGGGGTTTGCACTACCTTTTTCAATGATCC
This sequence comes from Candidatus Uhrbacteria bacterium, assembly GCA_014239775.1. Taxonomy (GTDB): domain Bacteria; phylum Patescibacteriota; class Patescibacteriia; order UBA9934; family GWF2-40-263; genus JAAZYG01. Next base: position 32,786 of record JAAZYG010000016.1, read on the forward strand.
ATTTAACATGTAGACGGTATAAAAAAACTAAAAAATCCTAATTTTTTGTAAAAGGAAATTTGCTTATAGTACCTAATATGTATTTTCTGTGTATTGGACCTGTAATTCTTGAGTCAGTACTTTCTGTTCTGTTATCTCCTAATAAAAAGTATGTATTTGGTTCTAAAATATTATATTTAACTGCACCATCTTTGGTTCTTGTTATCATATTTTGTGACAAATAAGGCTCGTTTAGTTTTGTTTCTACTCCATATTTATCAATTATAAATACACTATTTTTTTTAATGTATACTTGCTCACCAGGTAGACCTACCACCCGCTTAATTATTAATGAGCCAGAGTCTTTGTCAAAAAATTGAACCATATCATATCTTTTTGGTTCTCGAAGAAGGAGTATGATTTTGTTTATTAAAAATACATCTTCGTCTATAAAAGTTTTTTCCATAGACATGCCATTTACAACACCAGGCTCAATAAGAAAAGTTCTAGAAAATAAAACTAGAACAATAAATATAAATAAAATCTTAAGAGTCTGGAAAAAATAAGCAATTTTCATTATTGCTATGGTATCATAGTATAAATATTTTATGGAAGTATTAATTTATGATTCAATATTCAAAAATAAATAAAAATTTATTTTCACTCAGCTTATATATTTTTTTATTTTCACTATTTTTATTTTTACCAATTAAACACGTAAATGCAATAGGAGTAAGTCCACCTACTTTAACAGGTATTTCAATTCCACGAAATGGCATACAAACAAAACAAATAAGAGTTTTAAGAGGTGGGGATAACAAAGGAAACTTAAAAATTAAAGTGGAGGCCATGGGTGAGAATGCAGAGTATATTGAGACATCCGGTGATATTATTATGATTAGTGGTAAGGATTTTGTTGATTATGAATTTACAATTAATCCAAAAAATGCTCCAAATGGAGAACATAAAGCCAGACTATCATTTATATCACAAGGTATTGTTGGAGAAGAAAAAACAAAAGGAGCATCTGTGCAAGTGTTTGGTGGTGCAGTAGCAGATATTTATTTTGAGGTGGGAGGTGTTGAGGTTATAAAATATGAAATTATAAAATTATTTGTAAAAAATACAGAGGTAAATAAAAATACAGAACTTTCTTTTGAAGTAAACAATACTGGTAATGTAAATTGGAAACCAGAAAGAATAGATTTACAATTTACTAATATCAATGATTCTACAGAAAAAATAATACATACAATATTTAGTGATGCAATAAATATTGCAAAAGCAGGGCGTTTTACTGAATATGTATTTAATTTAGATTTACCATTTATACAATCTGAATATGTATTAAATGCAGTTTTTTATGCAAAAGATAAAGAAAAAACAGAATTAACTTCAAATCACTTTAATGTATTTGCTCCAGATACATTAAAGCAAAAAGGAGAATTGAAGGACGTAAGTCTTAACAAAGACGTATTTTCACCAGATGAAAATATAAAAGTAAGCGGTGTATTTAAAAATACAGGAGAAATTGCTGTAAGCGGTGTTTTGGTTGTTGAGGTTTATTTAAATAATGAGTTAACAGATTTGTTGAAAAGCAGTGAACTAGATGTAAGTGTCTTAGAAGAAGTAATTTTTTCAAAAGTATTTACTTTAAAGGAAATTGGTAATTATAAAATATCTGCACATATTAAATACGGAAATAAACAAACAGTTGTATTAAATAAAGAATTTAATGTTCAAAATAACAATAATGACAAAGTGGCTATAACAGAGATTGCATCAAAATTAAATACATATATAGGAATAGGTGTGTTAATTTCGATAATTATAATTATTACAACAATCTTCATTTTACGTAGGCGAAAAACTGTACAATTTTCAGAACCAGAACCAGTTCAAGGTGTGCAAAATAATATGATTATTTCAGAGTTAGATGATAACAGTGCTACTGAAAATATGACAACAGATATTAATGTTACCAATAAAGAAACAGAAATATCAGATAATACAATTGAACCAATTAAAGAAAGTGTTGAAAAATCAGATAAGGTAGAATTTATTCAAACAGAACAAAGTACTATTCATGAGTCACTGGGTAATTCAGATGAGATAAATAATTATGAATCAGACTCAGATGACGTTAATTTATTGGATCAAATTAATACAGGAAACACTAGTTTAGATGATAAATAAAAAAGTTATTAACAATGCTGATAAAGTTATTTGGCACACTCTGGTATAATTAACATAAATAAGTTAGTAACAATAGCTGGGTCGGCTGTTGTTATTGATTATTTAAATTTAAATCTAAACACAAATATAATATGTCTGAATCAAAATCAGATTCATTAAATTGGATTCTAGGCGCTGCACTGCTTCTTATAGCAGCATTTGTCCTAGGTGCAATAGTTATGTCTAATTCACAAGCAAGTGATGACGTTGCCACTGATGTAAATGTAGATAATACAGCACCAACTATCCAAGTATCTCTTGGAAACAGTACCACTCCTGGTGTACAAACTAACGATTTTAGCACAAGTGGTATAACCATAAACACAGGTAGAGATGCAGAAACACAGGTGCGAGTAGGTATTACAGTTAGTGACCTGAATGGTGTAGCAGACTTCAGAAACATAAAATGGCAGTTCTCCAAAAGTGGGTCTACATGTGATTCTGAAGCAGATATGAACGCTAATGCAGACGGGTCTAATTCTGGTAAGCACACTTGTTTTTATGATGAGAATGTAAGTGGAATACTTTCTTCAACAGGAGCACCAGATGGCTCAAATTTGTCTGCTGGTACGACAGCCGGTACTCCTACAACAACAGCGCAATATTATGTAACAACACTTAACCTACCATCTTATATTGGTTCAACAGACTCGTCTGGACAGTATGCTAGTGACATATGGACTTTAACAGCGACTGTAACAGATGGTAATGGTTCAACA
>JAAZYG010000050.1 GCA_014239775.1 Candidatus Uhrbacteria bacterium
AGACATATTGAGTTGTATATTACCACATTGTGTTTGTGTACTATTTATCTCTAAAAATAAAAACCGTCTTATTACATAAGACGGTAAGAGTGCATTATAAGCTGTATTAGCTTATCTAAAATACTGAGTGTACAGTTGCATTAACAACACTAGGAATGGGTTGTTGAAAAACACAAGCTGTTATTCCTTTCAATTCTCTCGATCGAATCAATTTGAGTATAATCAACTTGATCTGGATCATCTAGTTCGTCTGCAACTCGCCCAAGGTGCGTCACTTCATATTCACCATACCATTCTTCAAATGTATCCTTGGGTACAAAATATGTTCGACGTCGATTCTGACCATAGTCTACATGCAGAAAGCATGTAAACATGATTTCTGGAAAATACTCTTTGAGCATTTTTTTTCCACGCACCATATGGTCTACAGTACCAACAACATCTAAGTCGATCATACTGGATGCACCGCAAGGTGTGTGTACCATCAGCGCAACAGATCGAATACCTTTCATTTTAATTGCTTGAGCAATTTCAGTTCTAATCAAACCAGAGACATCGTGTTCTTCAAACAGATTTACACCGTCTGACAAAAGCATGGCGCCGCCATGATTGGCAATTGTATGAGGTCTTGTTTGACCTTCACTTTCAATTGCCATCGATGCATTATGATTAAGAAGATCAGTTAATTGATCCCCATCACTGCAGCATACAATAATTGAGCCAACGTGTTGATTGAACTTCGTAGAGTCTGTATTAACAAGAACATCTCCTTGTCTCATCATATCTACCAATTGACGATCTCTGATACTAAGTTTCATTAATCACACCTCCTATTCTGTTATACTTTGTGTACAACGAGCGGAATGATAACAGTAAAATAGGCAAAAGTCAAGAGTGAACTTTAGTTCACTCCTTTTTTTTGGTCATTTTATATCCCTATATTTTTTTCTTTTTATTGCAACTCTGTGTCTTGCAAGTTCCCTCTCAAGCATTGCTGTAGCATCTGCAAAAGCAATATCATCCACACCTCTTTTTTCTGCTAACAATTTTATTGCTCGTTCTTTTGCTTCTTCGATTTGCTCAAGTTCTAAGTCATCTGCTCTGTCTGCTGTATCTGCCAATACAATTACATCTTTTCCATTTTTTACTTCAAGGAAACCTGTAGAAGTAACCATATAGTGAATTTCTTTTTCTTTTTTTAAAATCATTTCACCAGCCTTAAGATTTGAAACTAAATCTATATGGTTGGGTAATATTGTTACCTGACCACTTTCAGTTGTTAATGTAATAGAATCAGCCGTATCTTCAAAGACAACTTTTTCTGGTGTTACAATTTTTATATTAATACTCATATAAATGGAGTTTACTTAGAAGCATCTTCTAGCACTTCTTCTATACTTCCTTTCATATAAAAGGCCTGCTCTGGAATTGAATCATACTTGCCTTCAAGAATTTCTTTAAAACTTCTAACTGTATCATCTCGTTTAACATACTTACCAGCAATTCCAGTAAACTGTTCAGCAACGAAAAGTGGTTGTGATAAAAATTTCTGAATTTTCCTTGCACGTGAAACTATTAATTTATCATCATCTGACAATTCATCCATACCAAGAATTGCAATAATGTCTTGTAGGTCCTTGTATCGTTGAAGTATTTTTTGAACAGCACGAGCAGTATTATAATGTTCATCACCGACAATATTTGGATCTAGAATTGTTGAACTTGAGTCTAAAGGATCTACTGATGGATAAATACCTAGCTCAGCAAGCGATCTTGCTAATACAACAGTTGAATCAAGATGACCAAATGTTGTTGCTGGAGCTGGATCAGTCAAATCATCAGCAGGTACATACACAGCCTGAATAGATGTTATAGAACCTTTCTTTGTTGATGTAATTCTTTCTTGCAATGCTCCCATTTCTGTCGCCAAGTTTGGTTGATAACCAACAGCTGATGGAATACGACCCAGAAGTGAAGACACCTCCGAACCAGCTTGAGTGAATCTAAAAATATTATCAATAAATAGTAAAACATCTTTTCCTTCATCGTCTCTAAAATACTCAGCAAGAGTTAATCCTGTTAACCCAACTCGTGCACGTGCACCTGGAGGTTCGTTCATTTGGCCAAAAACTAAAGCTGTTTTATCAAGAACTCCAGAGTCTTTCATTTCTTCATATAAATCATTACCCTCACGAGTACGCTCACCTACACCAGCAAAGACTGAATACCCACCATGTTCCTTTGCGATATTGTGAATCAGCTCTTGAATTAAAACAGTCTTACCAACACCAGCACCACCAAACAAACCAGTTTTTCCACCTTTCAAGAAAGGACAAATAAGATCAATTACTTTAATACCTGTTTCAAATACTTCGTCATGTGTAGATTGCTCTGAAAATGAAGGTGCACTTCTATGAATTGGGTCCCTTCGTTTGGATTTTACTTCTCCAAGATTATCAATTACGTCACCTGTAACATTAAACATCCTTCCTAAAGTAGAAGGTCCTACAGGCACTGAAATTGGCATTGATGTATTTTCAACACTCATACCACGTTTGAGTCCATCTGTTGATGCCATTGCGATTGTACGCACCAAACCATGACCCTTATGTTGAGCCACCTCTAGTATAATTTCCTCCTTGCCATTCTTTATTTTTAGGGCTGTATTAATTTCTGGCAGGTTTTCTTTTTCAAACCTGACGTCTATTACTGGTCCGATTATCTGTGCTATTGTTCCTTTTTTCATATTATCCTTCTAATGCAGCTTTACCGGAACTGATCTCAGCGATCTCTTGTGTAATTCCAGCTTGGCGAGCTTGGTTATAAGTAAATGTTAAATCCTCAATCATATCTTCGGCATTGTCAGATGCGCTTTTCATAGCCATCATTCTAGCAGCATGCTCTGAAGCCGATGATTCGAGTACTGCTTGATAAACCATTGTTTCAACTAATCTTGGTAGGATTTTGTCTAAAACTTCTTCAGGTGATGGTTCAAACGTATACTCAAGAAGATTTTTTTCTGATACGTCATCTTTGTCATCAGCAGAATCTACACCACCTATTTCTTTGACGTCTTCTGGGGTTCCTAGTGGTAGTAATTTTAGAATAAGTGGAGTTTGTGTAATTACACTTACGTAGTCTGTGTATGCTATCAGTACTTCATCAAAATTCTCATTTTTAAATTCATCTACCAACATTCTTCCAATTGGTAATACCTCCTCAAATTTAGTGTTATTTGTAATTCCATTAAAAGTTGCTAGTAGCTCAATATCTTTTCTTTTTATTGTATCTGCTCCGCGTTTACCAATTGTTACAACCTTTATATTTTTATCTTTGCTCATTTCTGTAATTTTATTTGTAGCCATCCTTATAATGTTTGAGTTGAAACCTCCGGCCAAGCCTCTATCAGATGTTATTAACAACACGAGTACATTTTTTACTTCATCTTTGCTGTGTAGCATTGGATGCAATGACGTGTCAGTTACTTTCCCAATTGATAAAACTGTTTCCCATGCAAGTTTTGCATATGGCCTAGTTCCCAAAACAGAATTTACTGCCTTTCTCATTTTACTGGCAGCAACAAGCTCCATCGCTTTTGTTATCTTACGAGTATTTTTTACAGATTTTATTCTTCTTTTAATTGCTTTAGTTTGGACACCCATATTTATTAAGATTTTTCTTCTGTACCAAATGTAAGATTATAATCTTCAATTGCTTTTTTCAGATTTTCTTCAATATTGTCAGTAATCTTTTTTTCTTTTCTCATTTCATCCAAAATATCAGCACCCGAACTAATCATAAATTTATTGAAACCAATTTCCCACTCTACTACCTGTTCAACAGGAATGTTGTCTAAATATCCATTTGTCACTGCATACAAAACAGACACTTGTTGTTCAAATGGCATTGGATCATACTGCTTTTGTTTAAGAAGCTCTGTAATACGTGATCCTCTTTCAATTTGTTGTTTTGTTTGTGGATCTAGATCTGATGCAAACTGAGCAAATGCTTCCAGCTCTCTAAACTGTGCTAACTCCAAGCGTAATTTACCGGCAACTTTTTTCATTGCTTTAGTTTGAGCTGATGAACCAACACGAGATACAGAAAGACCAACGTTTAATGCAGGTCGCATACCTTTATAAAATAAACTTGTTTCTAGATAAATTTGACCATCTGTAATAGAAATTACGTTTGTAGGAATATATGCAGACACATCTCCAGCCTGAGTCTCAATTATAGGAAGAGCTGTTAGTGAACCTCCACCGTTTTCTTCATTCAATCTAGCAGCACGTTCCAATAATCGTGAATGTAAGTAAAAAACATCTCCAGGATATGCCTCACGTCCTGGTGGCCGTCTTAATAGTAATGAAATTTCACGATACGCCCATGCTTGTTTTGATAGATCGTCATAAACAACAAGTGCATCTTCACCTTTGTTCATGAAGTATTCACCTATTGTACAGCCAGTAAATGGAGCTATATAAGACAAAGATGCTGGATCTGATGCACCTGCAACAACCACAGTTGTGTACTCCATAGCACCTGCTTCTTCTAGTCTTGCAACTATCTTTGCAATTTTCGATTCCTTTTGACCAATTGCAACATAAACACACTTAACACCCAAACCTTTTTGATTAATAATTGTGTCTATTGCAATCGCAGTTTTACCAGTCTGTCTATCTCCAATAATCAACTCCCTTTGTCCACGTCCAATCGGTATCATGCTGTCTATTGCCTTAATACCTGTTTGTAAAGGCGTGTTAACTGATTTACGTGTCATAACACCTGGAGCAATTTTTTCAATAGGTAGGAAGTTTTTTTCTGTAATCTTACCCTTACCATCGATTGGTACACCTAATGGATTAAGAACTCTTCCGACAACATCATTTGATACTGGTATAGATAAAATCTTACCTGTTGTTTTAACAGTGTCACCTTCTTTAATTTTAGATGCATCTCCTAAAATAACTGCACCGACACCATTTTCCTCCAAATTTAAAACAACACCATAAACTCCACCTGTAAATTCAAGCATCTCTGATGATCGTGCTTCTGATAAACCACTCATTCTTGCAGTACCATCACCAACAGATAAAACAGTTCCAACCTGTTCCTCTTTTGACTCTACATGAAATTTATCTAGAGCGTCTTGCAATGAATTTATTATTTCCTTTTTTGTAGTCATATTAGCTTTCTTGCAATGTTCTTTTTAGTTGTTTTAGATGGCCTTGAATACTTCCATCAATTACTTTGTCATCTATTCTTAATTTTGCACCTCCTATTAAACCTTTATTGATTTTTTCCTGAACTTCAGCACCTTTAGAAATCTTCTCAAGGGTACTTCTTAATTCATCTGATATTTTTTCTGCACTCTCTATAATTATTGTTCCTATTCCGTACTTATCCTTCCACACATTTTCTATTTCAGAAATCACATCAACCATTCTGTGAAGCTCACCTTGGTCTGAAAGGAGTTCGATGATACCTTTTGACACTTTGCTTACATCATTGTTTTCTGATGCTTCAACAATTACCTGAGCAAGTTGTTTGTTTGTATACATCATACTGCTTTTTCTACAACATCTTCTGCTATTTTTTGTGATTTCTTTTCATCTATTGCATCTTCTAGAATTTTCTTTGATGCTTCCACAGCAATTTGTGCGATTTCTTTTTTTACATCTTGTATCATCTGTGTTTTTTCTGTTTGTAATTGTATTTTACCTTTTTGAACCACTTGTTGAACTTCATTTTTTGCATTAGTAATCATTTTTTCACTTTGTTTTTCAGATTGAGTTCGTGCGGTTTCAATTATTTTTACAGCCTCTGTTTTTGCAAGTTTTAATATATCTTTTTGCTCATGCCTTGTAGACTCCATTCTTTTTTCAATTTCATCCGCATGCTTCATGCTCTGCTCAATTTTCTCAGATCTTTTATCCAGCATTTTTATGATTGGTCCGTATGCCCATTTTCTCAATACTAAAAGCACAACAAGAAAGTTTACTAATTGTGCGAGAAATATTTTTAGATTAATCCCTAAGGTTCCTAGTCCACCAGTTGCCTCTGCTACGTGGGCTACTTCTTGTACTGCTACAGCAGCGTTTTGAATTTCTTGTGACATATATTTTTTAATCAACAAACTACTTACAACATCGAGAGATCTCGATGTTGATGATTGTGTGTCGACTTATTATAAAGTGAAGGCAACCACCAAGGAGTAGATTGCGATCGCCTCAGCAAAAGCCATACCCAAAAGCATGGGTACAAATAACTTACCAGCAGCTTCTGGATTTCGTCCTATTGCGTCCATTGCTTTTGAACCTATAAGTCCGATTCCAATAGCAGGGCTAATTCCACCTACTCCCATAACTATTGCTTTTGCAAGAGTTGTCATTGTTTCTGCATCCATAAATAACGATTATTAATTATTTAGTAATTAGCAACTTATGACTAAATATAATCATCAGTTGCTAACCACTAAGCTGTTGCGTTTTGTATTTTGTTTGTTGAATTATTTTTTCTAAGATTTTTCGTTTTTTTATTTTCTTCATGTTCGTCATCATGATCATGACTTGTGGTTGCAACAACTAAGTATGCCAATGTAAGCATTGCAAATACTGTAGCTTGCACAATTCCTACCAAAATCTCTAAAAACATGAAAGGTATTGGTAAAAAGTAAGATGATATTCCAAGCATGACTGTTAGTAATACTTCACCTGCAAATATATTTCCAAATAGACGAAGTGATAATGACACAACTTTTGCAATTTCACCAACTATTTCAATTAATCCTACGCCGAATTCAACAATTGCAACCAAAATCGCAACAGGTCCTTTTTTAAATGAACGTATAATACCGCGTATGTTAAAAAACTTACTTATGTGAGATACCACACCTATTGAACGCAGCCCAACAAAATGAGTTGTTAGTATTGAAAATAGAGCAATTGCTAATGTTAGGTTAACATCACTTGCTGCTGGTCTTAATAAAGGAATTAGTTCGATTTTTCCATGCATTTCACCCCACACGCCAATTGATCCAGTTCCTGGAAGAAGACCTATCCAGTTTGAAAATAAAATAAAAAAGAAAATAGTTGCTACTAAAGGAAAGAATTGTAATGCTTTTTTTCTACTTCCAGCAATTTTTTCAACTTCATTTAGAAAAAATTCAACTAGAAATTATGAGAGGTTTTGAATTCCTTTTGGAATAAGACTTTTTTTGTTTTTAATAAAAAAAGCAATCCCAACAAAAAACATAACAGCAATCCACCCATTAACCATAGAATTGGTTATGGGCATCGGTCCAATATTAAATATTATTTCTGCTGCTGCTGGTGGAATCACTAAGCTCATACTTTGTTTATATTATTTTCAGGATCCTTTTTCTCATCTATGGCTATTATTGCTAGATATTGCTGCTTGTACGTATGTGCTTTTTTTACAATCATTAAACTTGTAAAAATAAACGCCACCAGAAGCAATATAGCCAAATACCTAGGTGCTGTTTGAAATTTGGTATCTAGCCATTTACCAGCAAAAACTGCAGACAATGCTGGTATAGCAATTGCTGCGCTAAAGTCTGAAAAAATTTTGAATGCAAGCCTATAATAGGCTTTATCGTTTTCCATATAGTGTGTGTAAGGTCCATTCAAAACACAACTTTACTTAAAATTATTTTTGTAATAGACCCTATAAATTTCGCGCCGATAGTATATGTCTTTATTTGCTTTTGGTCAATAGGGTAATTTTTTAAACAAAAAAAAGCGGTAATAACATTATATTTAATTCATAATATTATTACCGCAGTACGCACACTGTCACTTACTAAGATGTAGGGCTCGCATCATTAGAAGAAGACGTCTTTTTTTTAGCAGACTTCTTCTTTAGGGCATTAGGCTTCTTTGCAGAAGTCTTCTTTGCAGAAACCTTCTTTCTTCCTGAAGTAGAAGATTTCTTTGAAGCCTTTTTGCTCTCAGTCTGTTTCTCAACGTAACCATCTTTCTTAAGAATAAAATTAATTACCCAAGACCGAATCGTACGATGGAAATGACTTCTGTGATTATATTCTCCGTCAATAACAGAGTTGAGCCAACACACAACTGCATCTTCAGAATCAGGAGTGCCTCGCACAACATTAGGACCGTTACCAGCAAGCATGACTTCAGCAGAAGGCATTCCAGGAACTCTGCTTAGTTTTGACCACACATCAGCAAGCTTGGTCTTATAGCAATCCAAGGCTTTTACTACGGCCTCTCGAGCCAAATCACTAAGAATTGGACCTACAAGATTACAAGAATCACTTGACTCAATACGTCCAAGCTGCAATGCCCAGTCATAAAGTGGATTAGTCAAATCATAATCCCGTCTCAACAGCATGGCAGTGTGTTTTTCAACCCTGTCAGGATTGAAACGCATAATATTCGTACCAAGAACTGCAAATGGATCAAATTCACTTTTTACATCAACATCCATCTGACACTCATTGATTTGAACATCTTTTTCACGACCCAGCCAGGTTGCAACAATTGATGACTCTAGCAGTCTGATACGAAAAACATGCTTTTGACCAGTGTAGACATATTGTCCATTACCTTCAATCTTTGCAGGTGGAGGAGATTGAGATCTGTCATCTAACTGGATCTTTTTTCCAAAAATCGAACCAATGAAGTAAACCTCCTTGTGCTTTTGTTTACCTTTTTCAGGACCAAATCTAATGGTCTCCTTATAGGTCTGTGACCACATACGCCCAACAGGCAGAGTGATACGACGTGTACCATTCTTGTTAAGATTATGTGAGATTGGCTCAATGTGTGGCCACTTGCGCTCAGGCAAATCATCTACAATACGATTCCAACGAGACAAGATTGAAGGATCTGCAAGTCCGACAGGCAACACCTTAAAAGGTCCTTTGTCGTTCTTTGGTTTAAATACAATACAATGAAATGTTCCATTGGACCGCAACCAGCCATTGTCATTTACAATGTAGTTAATCCCTACAACGATCAGAGGAACCACCTCCACCTCACCATATCCAGACAAATGAACTGTAGAGCTGATGCGTACATCAATCACCTTTCTAACACCCTTGTCAGTCCTGTGAATGGTTTGACCTTCAAATTCAATCGGAATGATTTGTGGTGACACACCGTCTGACTGCACAACCAAACGCTCACGCATTTTATTGTGTGCCTTCTGGTCTCCGCCAGTAACAATTGCCGACAATTGCAACAAGTTTGTTACCAGACTTTTTACAGTTCCAACATGTCCTGGCAATGCCAGTGCAGTTGATTCAGATCCATTCACCTTATTGTTTTCAGGCTCCTTACTTGGAATAGTCATTCCTAGTGCACTGATAACAGGATCATCTGTTGTTTTAATTCTCGAATCTGTTTTATCTTCATCCATGAAATCACCTCTATTTGGAAGCAGACATTTAGTCTTTGTGAATATTTAAAAGTACGATTCCCTTACTAGTTTAACTTTAGTACGAGGATCGATATTATCAGTAAATTTTCTAAATGTCAAGCGATCTAAACTTTTTTTTATATTTTGTAATAATGCTCTACAACACAACATATTTATGTAAAAATATATTGACAAAATCAATAATTACTGCTATATTTACTCCCTGCACTCATGCAGCAAAGGAGGTGTACTTTGAAAATTTCAACTAGGGTTGAAGCTCTTCAAGCTATTTTTGGTGAACGTGAATGTCGAGACTTTGATCTCGCTGTTGATTTAATTGGTGATAATCTTGATCTGGGTTCTGCTGAAAAAATGGAACTGGACACTTTAAATGACTCAACTTTAGTGAACCTAAATGAATTCAAGGAAGATCCAGAAAATTTTATCGAAGAAGAATACGATATTGATACTGGGTATAATCCTTATTTGATCAAACTAGCCCGTCTGATTGGTCTGACATTTATCACTCTTCATGAAGAAGTTATTGCACATACAGATAAGCTACTTCAGCACGTTTCTACTATAAAAGACACTGCTAATCCTATGGATTTTGATAGTTCTTCTGGCGAGGAGACAGAACTTGATGATGCTGAACAAGAAACTGCAGCATCTTCAATGGCTGTTGATGGATCTGATGACGATAATTTATATCCTGTGAATGAGTTAAATCCACCTGATGCAGTCTCACTTGATCATGAAAATGATTTTGTTGTGCTAGACACAGAATCAAATCAAGATCAACCAACTGATGTTATGGTTGAGGAAGTGGCAGATGATCATGCCGGTCTATTGGAATCACTAAACTCAGGGTTTGTTAGACCAAATCTTGGTCATGATGAACAAGAATCTCTGCCTGAGGACTTTCAAGATCAAGAAGCTTTAGAGAATCCTGCAAAAGAAGATGATTCTCATAATTCTGTACAACCTGAATCAAACATCACATCAAATTCAGTTTTTAGTAATGTGAGTAAGAATGTGGTGCCAGATCTATTTTTTCCTGTGGCTGGAACTATGTCTCAGTCTGAGGAGCTGAGTACCCAAAATACACGAGCAATCACAGAACATGCTTGGTGGATTAGTAGAAAACAATCCATTGAACATGCCGTGCGTATTGTACGAGATGAAAAATGTGTGTTTGAGGCTATTGGCGGCAAAAGTGATCTTAATATCTGGCAAGAATATATGTCAGAATGTTCACAAGGTTACTATAGTCCTATCAATATTGAGCGTGGACATCTTGGAAACGCTTTGATACAGGCTTTATTGTCCAAGATGGATATCCTAGATCCAAATGAGTATATTGAGCGTTTTGGCTCTTAATAAGCTCGTAAATTCTCTAGAGTGATTACATTTGTTTTCACTCTTTTTTTATAATTTAAAAAGTTTTTTTGCATTTAATGTTGTTTGTTTTGCAACATGCTCTACACTCAGATTCTTTAAATAAGCAACTTTTTGTGCAACAAATTCAACATAACCAGGCTCATTCCTCTTCCCTCTATAAGGTAATGGTGTTAGGTATGGTGAGTCTGTCTCGATTAATATTTTTTCCAATGGGATATTTTTTACAACATTTTGAATCTCTGTAAGACCATCAATTAAAACATCTTTCTTTCTTGCTGGAAAAGTAATTGTTCCAGTAAATGAAATATAGAGGCCCAGATCAATAAATTTATTTGCCTGTTCTAGGTTGCCAGAAAAGCAATGCACAACACCTCCAGCTTGAAGCTTGCCTTCTTTTGTATATTCAAAAACTAGATCAGCCTGCTCATCATACCCATCTCTGCAATGTATTATAATAGGAAGATTCATTTCTGTTGCAAGATCAAAGTGCTGTCGTACTACTTCATACTGCTTTTCTATAACCTCATCTTTATTAGCCTCCTCTGGTATTCTATAAAAATCCAGACCGCACTCACCTATTGCAACACACTTTGGATGTTGTGCTAATTTCCTAAAATACTCATAATCAAAATCTTCAGTTCTTGTTTTTATCTTGTTTGTTGTTTGTTTTTCTGGAGGAAGTTCATCATCATCAAAAAATGATTGTGCAACCAGATGATTTGGGTGTAGGCCAACAGAGGCCCACAGTCCATCGTGTTTCTCTGATACTAGCAATCCATTTTTACTTGTATCCTTTTGGGTTCCAACCGTAATCATAAAAACCCCTTTTTTAAGGGTTCTTTTTATTACATCATCCATATCATCTTTGTACGCATTGAAATGCACATGACAGTGTGTATCAAATAACATATTACTTATTCATTACTCCTTGCAGTGCTTGCGGGAATAGAACTTCTAGTGCGCTAGTGGTAGCAACTAGGTACTTTGCAACCGTAGATGTTTCAAGTGCAAGTAGAAGCGTATCATTTGGCAAAACCTGCATTGCATAAAACAATACAACACCCACAACTATGACACCTTCTATAAATCCGAAGATTGCTCCAAGAAATCTATTTAATGACTTTGCAAAAGGTATTATTGTAATTATTCCAAAAACCTTTTCTATTAGCCAAAAAATTATTCCAACCAGTCGTGTAATAACAATAAATAGTATTATAAATAGTATTATTTTTCCTACCTCTCCACCACCAAATAAAAATCCGAACTTTGCAAAAGCTGGATCTATGAATCTGGTTGCCAAAAAAATTCCAGCTATTGCACCAACAAGACTTCCAATTGTATGAACTAATCCGAAAAATAAACCAAAAAAAACAAAGGCTGCAACTATCACTATTAAAATTATGTCAATTAAACCCATACTTAATCCTTCTTTGGAAATAACGGATCCCCTACTAATATAAGTTTACCATATCTACGCAATATTTCTTCTGCTGTTTCTGGAATGATTGGTAAAAGTGCATCTGCTATGAATCTAATATTCTCTGCAAGTTCTGATAAAACTTTTTTTGCAGCATTTTCATCTTCTTTAACTAGCTTAAATGGCTTAGTTTTCTCAATTGTTTCATTTGCATCTGAAATACTTTCAAAAATATGGTCAACGTATTTTTTAAAATCATAATTAGTCATGTCATCTTTCAATTGTTTTTTCTTTAAACTAAAATCAATGTGCACTTGATCTAAATTACCTTGAAAGTATGAATTAGACATTGAAGCAACTCTACCAACAAGATTACCCAATTGATTTGCAAGTTCAGAGTATCTTTCATTCATTCTTTTTTCTGAATAATCACCATCTGCGTGTGAAGGCATTTCACGTAATAAGTAGTACCTTACAGCATCGGCTCCGTAATTTTCAACAATCTGATATGGATCAACTACATTACCAAGACTCTTGCTCATCTTCCTTCCTTCCGATGTAATAAATCCGTGTATAAAGACCTGTTTTGATGTTGGTAAACCTGCAGACATAAGCATCGCCTGCCACATAGCTGATTGCTGACGCAAATTATCTTTACCAGCAACCTGTACACCAGGCCAGTATTCATTAAATTCTTTTCCGTCATCTTGCCAATCTAGTGTTGAGATATAATTAATTAAAGCATCAAACCACACATACATTACATGATCACTGTCTCCTGGCACCTCTATTCCCCATGGCATTTTTTTCTTTAATCTTGAAATACTAAAATCCTGCAACCCCGATTCAACAAAGTTTTTTATTTCAAGAAGCCTATTTGATGGAACTACGAAATTTGGATTACTCTCATATAACTCAATTAGCTTGTCTTGATACCTTGAGAACTTGAAGAAATAATTCTCTTCATTTTTATGTTCTATTTCTCTGTTTGGATGTGTTCCACATTTACCATCAAGTAACTCAGAGTCTGTAATTTCTAATTCACAACCAACGCAGTATTTAGTTTTGTAGTTCTTTTTATATATATCACCATTCTCACTACAAATATTCCAAAATTTTTGAGCAGCTCTGATATGCTTTTCATCTGTGGTTCTTATAAAATGATCATAGGTTAAATTTAATGCATTTTTTAATGCATCGAATTTTTCTGCATACTCATCAGCATACTCTTGTGGTTCTTTACCAGCCTCGACCGCTTTTTCGTAAATCTTTTTACCATGTTCGTCTGTTCCGGTATTAAAAATTACACTCCTACCTAAATTACGATTATACCTTGCAATTACATCGGCCTGAATAATCTCAAGAGCAAAACCGATGTGTGGTTTTGCATTTACATATGGCAATGTGGTTGTGATGTAAAAATTTTCTTTATCGTTCATATTTTTTTGGTGCTAGCACAATAACAAATTCACCTTTGATACTAGTTGATTTCAACTCTTCTGTCACGTCACTTACTGTTCCTCTATATATTGTTTCGTGTAACTTAGTTAGCTCACGACCAATAATGATCAACCTGTTTTCTGTACGTTGTTCTAGCTCATCAAGTGTTTTAAATATACGATGTGTACTTTCATAAAATACAACAGTCGACTCTATATCACATACTTTATTAAAAAATTTCTGTCTTCCTTTTTTGTGCGGAGGAAAACCTAAAAAAACAAACTCATCTGCTGGAAAACCTGAAACTGACAGTGCTGTGATTAACGCTGAAGGACCTGGAATAGGAACAATTGTAATATTGTCTTTAAAATGAAGAATTAATTCTTCAATGAGCTTACCCCCTGGATCAGAAATTGAAGGTGTGCCTGCGTCCGTAACCATTGCAATATCGGACCCCTCCTCAAATAATCTAATTATTTTTTGTGTTTTAGATTTTTTTGAGTGCTGATGATATGACATTACTTCCGCCTTAATTTTGTATTGATTTAATAATATCTGTGTAACACGAGTATCCTCACACAATACAATATCAACTAAAGAAAGCGTGTTTTTAGCACGCTCACTTATATCTTTTAAATTTCCTATTGGTGTTGCAACCACGTACAGGATTGGCATAAATTATTTGTTACTCATATTTTCAAATGCACGCAATACCTCAAGTGGAAGTGCGAATATGACAGTATTCGATTGATCTGAAGACAGATCATTTAATGTACTTAATGTTCTTAAATGCAATGCTCCAGTTGAAGCAGCTAGGGTCTCGGCAGCTTTAGCTAGATTATCAGACGCCTCAACCTCACCAAGCGCCTTAATCACAACAGCACGCCTTTCTCTTTCTGCTTCAGCTTGTTTTGCCATCGTACGTTTCATTTCAACTGGTAATGTGATGTCCTTTAATTCTACATTCTCAACCTGAATACCCCATGGGTCTGTAAGTGAATCTACGATTTCACGAATTTTTTTTGACGCATCCTCACGAGATGTAAACAGTTCATCTAGGTCCATTTCACCAACAACATTACGCATTGTTGTCTGTGCAAGCTGGCTAACTGCATGCCTAAAATACTCAACTTCGATTACGGCCTTTGCAGCATCCTTAACTTTATAATAAATTACTGCATTTATACTTGCTGAAATATTATCTTTTGTAATTGCCTCTTGGTCTGGAACATCAACAGCCTTAACTCTTATATCAACTTTCTTCATTGATTCCATTACAGGAATAATCAACCTCCAACCTGGATTCAGTGTAGAAACATATCTTCCAAACCTAAATTTTACACCCCTTTGATATTCATTTACCTGCCTAATACTAATTAAAAGAACGAAAATTATAAAACCTATTAAAAATTCCATAGTATTATTTATTATATATACTTATATTTAAATTAAATGCTGAAAAACAAAACCAAAAATAATTTTCTAATGGAATTGGAGTAAGTTTTAATCCGCGCAACTCACCACTAAATGCCTCGCCATCTAAATCCCATCTTGTACTAGTTTGATCATCAACCAAGACTTTATTTTCAATCCTAAAATTTAATATATCACCATTAATATTTCTTGAAAAACCACGAACTGTATTAAGTACCATATCCCAAAATACAACAACATCTTGATCACCTACTACATCATTTATAATTTTGTCTTGCTTAACATCCTCTAAAGTAAAAACCTTGCCTATTTTGTCATCTGAAACACCAACTATCAAATCCTTTACATGAAGTCTTTGATCTTTATTTTTTATAGGGAAAAAAACTGAATTGTCTGTATGATATTTTATATAGGGATCTCTTGTATAGTCACGTGATGCTCCTGTATTTCTTGACAACACATCTCCATCTGCAAAATTCTTTTTGAAATCATTCCAAGTTATTGTAAGTGATGGATAGTTTGCTAATTTTAATCCAGCAAGCTCTCCATATATTGACTCTCCCAAAACCTGTGACCATAAGGAGTTTGTCCCCTTGTCATACATCACTAAATTACTATTATATAATTTTCCTGAAACACCAAACTCAACTTCGTCTTCATTTATCTTTCTTTCAAACACAATCCCAGAGTTACACAATGGACAATACGTAACAAGTAATGATTGCCCTTTAAATACATCATTGATCACCTCGTGCCAAACCAATATTTGATATGGATAAAATCGCGCATGGCTTCCATTTTGTACCAATAATCCATATCCATCATCATCTAAATATTGATCCGCAGCTCTTACTGATTCAAAATCAGGATCATCTATAGATGGAATCCCGTTATTTAACACACCTCCAGAAACAAGATCTGTTACATCAAAATCATTATTGTTACTTAAAACAACTTTATCACCAGACTCATTTTCAATCACACTATTTATTGATGTTGTGTAAAAATCATATCTCCAATAAAAAACTGTAGACGCTATTAATAAAATAAATATAATTACATACTTTGTCTTTTCTCTGTCCATATTTACTACAAAACCTTTATTCATCGTCATCTAGAGGTGCATCATAGCCTTTATCAGACATTAATCTTTTCTCATGCTCTATAGCACCTTCCATAATTATATCCTCCTTTATTTCTTCGTACTCTTTACGTTCTTCCTCACTTATTTTTAACTCTTTTTTCTTTTCTTTAACTTTTTGCTCCACCTGTTTTATTACTTTTTTAAAAATTTTTGTTCTTTCTTCTTGATCTCTTACACCCATATTGGTCAATGCCTGCCATACATGATGATTGCCTTCATACTCATCAGACAACGCAACAGCCTCTGCAATTACTGCAGATAATAACCTTTCACTGTAATTAGTTTCAAATCTACGCATATATTTATTTGACGTTAAGTATAATTCATATACCATGTAAATGAATTTTTATAAAGAAATAAACTACATAGTATGACCTCATCAAGAGACTACGAATCAAAACCTTTGCCCTTTAACAAGGATTTGATCGGAATATCCAATAATACAATTGAGATACATCACGACAAGCTTTATCAAGGATATGTTAATAAAATGAATGAGATCGGCAGTAAATTAGCAAAATTTTCACATGGAGAAACTGACGTTTCTGGAAATCAAACTCATTCTGAGCTTAGAGGACTTAGAAACGGAGAAACGTTTGCAAATAATGGTGTTTACCTGCATGAATACTATTTTAATGTACTTGGACGCAACAATGAAGATGTTCCAGAAAATGACTTAATTAAGGCCATTATAGAAAAATTTGATTCGATTGACAATTTTATTGCATATTTTTCAGCCAGTGGAATGGCGATGCGTGGTTGGGTTGTTCTTGCATGGGATATACAGCTTGGTAAATTAAAGGTTTACGGATGTGACTCTCATAACCAAGGTGGCGTGTGGGGGTGTGTGCCAATTATCGTACTTGATGTGTATGAGCATGCATATTATCTAGATTATGGCGCAGACAGAAAAAAATACATCACTGATTTCTGGAAAAATCTAAACTGGGAAGCAGCTAATCATATTTATAAAAAAATTAATTCAGTAACATTAAACGGATAATTATTATGTCAGACAATCAAGCCCCACAGAGAGCTCAGGTTGGAAAAACCGCACCACAATTTAAGGTAGAAGCAGTTAGTAGATCTGGTGATTTTGTGAATGTAGATTTAAATGACTACAAAGGAAGGTGGTTGGTGTTGTTTTTCTACCCACTAGACTTTACATTTATTTGCCCTACAGAAATTACAGGTTTTTCAGATCGTCATGATGAATTTGCAACATTGAACGCTGAAGTTCTTGGTGGATCGACAGATTCTGTGCACTCACATAAAGCTTGGCTAAAAGATTTAGGTGAATTAAAATACTCATTGTTTTCAGATATGACAAGATCTATGTCTCGTGATTATGGTGTGTTAATGGAAGATGAAAGCATTGCACTTAGAGGTACATTTATAATCGATCCAGAAGGGGTGCTTAGATATTCTCTTTATCATGATCTTGGTATTGGACGATCTGTAACAGAAACATTAAGAGTTTTAAAGGCATTGCAAACAGGCGAACTGTGCCCTGTTGAATGGAGTGAAGGAAAAGATACACTTGGAAAAGCTTAGTATGCGAGAAATCCGTCAAGATTAATAAAACAGGGCTCATGCCCTGTTTTATTAATCTTCTATTTTTAGCAATTCTGCTACCTTTTTTTTATCAAATCCAACTAATATCTCACCATTCGCATCTATTACAGGTACACCCATTTGTCCAGATTTTTTTATCATCTCTTGTGCCTTGTCTTGATCTGTAGATACGTCAATATTTTCATATTTAACCTTTTTCTCACTTAAATATTCTTTAAGTTGATTACAATATGGACATGTTGGTGTTGAATATACTATTACACTCATATATTTTACTTATTTATAATTGAAATTATTTCTGGAATGTCCTCCTCTTTAACCTCTCCTAAGTATACATTATCAGGCATTATTGCAATAGTTGCGCCTGACAAGCAATTACCTAAACAACCTGTTTTTGATACACGTATTTCTGGATCAGATTCTGCAATTTTTATTTTTAGCTTGTTATATAAATCTAGTGACAGCTTATTTGCACAACTTGTAGAACCTATCTGCCGTTCATTTACGCAAACCAGAACTATTTTTTTATATTGTATATCTGCTTTTCTCATTAAATTGCTTTTAGAAATTCTATTAATGTCCTAACGCCATGTCCTGTTGCACCTTTTTTCTCATATGAATTCATAGGCCTTTCTGCATACGCCGGACCAGCAATGTCTAAATGAGCCCAAGGAGTCTTACCTACAAATTCCTCTAAAAATAAACCGGCTGTTAATGCACCACCGTATCTTCCACCTATATTTTTCAGATCAGCAATATCAGACTTAAGAAGTTTTTTATAATTTTTTTCAAGTGGCAATTCCCACATTTTTTCTCCTGCAGATGCTGCTGCAATTAAGATTTTATTTGCTAATTCTGGATTATTTGACATTACACCTGTCATTTCTTCACCAAGTGCCACAACACATGCACCAGTCAATGTTGCTAAATCTATAATTAAGTCAGGTTTTTTCTTAACAGCAAATGATAGTGTATCTGCAAGTGTCACACGCCCTTCCGCATCGGTGTTTAGTATTTCAATAGTTTTACCATTAAGTGCTTTTATTACATCTCCTGGTCTAATTGCTTTTCCAGAAGGCATGTTCTCAACCGCACCAAATATACCATGCACTTCTACCTGAGGTTTTATTTCATTTATAACTGAAAAAAGTCCTAAAAGTGCAGCAGAACCACCCATGTCACATTTCATTGACATCATATATTCAGCCGGCTTTAGTGATAAACCACCTGAATCAAACGTCACAGCCTTACCAACTATAGCAATTTTCTTTTTGATCTTTCCTTCTGGCTTATAAACCATATGGACCAAATAAGGCTCATGATCGGAGCCTTGATTTACAGCCAGCAAACCTCCTGCCCCCATTTTTTTTAGCTGTTCTTTATCGTATACACGCACTTTAAGATCTTTCTTACCTTTTGCTATTTCTTTTGCTGAATTCACTAAATCAACTGGAGCCATATGTAGCCCAGGTGTATTTACAAGATCTCTGGCAAACATTGTGCCTTCAGCTCCATTTTTACCATCTGATATAGCCTTAGATAATTCTGCAGGCTTTATAGCATCTGAAAAAACTTCAACTATTTCAAGTTTATTAGCTGTTTTATCTTTCTTATATTTTCCATATACATAACCACCCAAAATCAAACCCTCTATTAGTGCTTTTGCGAGGTTTTTTGTATCTATTTGTTCTATATCATCTCCATGGATTACTGTCACAACTTTTTTACATCCCATTTTTTTTATCAAACAAGAAACTGTAGCTGAAATCTCTCTCTCAGTTTGTGATGTAAACTCTTCTTCTTTTCCAAGGCCAACTAATAATATTTTCTTTGTTGGTATCTTGTTAAAAGTCCTTAATTTTAATATTGTAGATTTTTTAAATTTAAAATTATCTTCTTTAATAACTTTACTTAATACACCATCTAAAATAATATCTATATTTTTAATTTTTTTATTTAAACCTTTACGACCCTCAAAGTCACTCAGTACTAATAGATCACAATCATTTTGTCCTAAATCTGTTTTGTTTATCAATATTTTCATATAAAAAAATAATACCTTTAAATGTAAGGTAAAAGATTACACACTTTCCGCAAATTACTCAACTAAAACAAAAAATTCGTAAACAATAGGCATTGTCATAATTAAAAACAATACTACGGAAATCATTAAAAACCACAAAATTCCATCTCTATTATGCGAAACATCCTTGCCTTTTAAAAACAATAGTGAAATACCAAATATTATAAAAAAACTAACTAGTGTTTTTAGGTACAGTCCTGAAATCGGTCCAACAGACTCCTTAAGTGTAAACAACTCCCTTATTAAATCAATTCTGTAAACCAGAAAATTGGATATCCAGGCAATGTTTAGAGTTAAGCCTGTAGCAAATAAAGCTGAAAATGCAACAGATTCATGAATTCGTTTTTGAAAAAATTTCATAACTAAAATAATGATTCAAATCCTATTATGATTATTGATAAAAAACTGACAAAAACAGAAAACTGTACAGCTAGTCTGTATTCCTTCGCGTACTTTTGATTTATATTATCCCTATAAACCATCAATATTATTATGGACATTAAAATTAAAATTACTGGCAATTGTATTAATATCCAACGATGAGATGATAATAATTCTGAAAGCTCTGCAAAATGTTGAATAGTATAAATACCAGAACCCGCACTGTATAAATCTATTATGATTATTCCTACGAGTAAAAATAATATCAATATTAATATACCTAATAATATCTCAAATAGTTTGGGTAGTTTTTTAAGGAGTATTACTAACACAAAGGATGCTCCAAATGCAACTAAAAGTAAACCGAACAAAACTAGCCCTGAATCATTCAAGGCAGATTGAATTGCTGTGCTGTTTCCCAATAATACAGTCTGCATGTATATATTTTACCATGTATATAAAAACATACGAATAGTTATGTTATACTATCGAAAAATATACATATGTCTAAACCTATATTAATAATGAAATCACATGGACAATTAGAGCCATTTGATGAAAAAAAGGTTCGAACAAGCATTGCACGTACTGGTGCTGATAAAAAAGTTGTTGATCAAGTGCTTGATGTAATTAAGAAAAAACTTAAACCAAAAATGCGTACATCTGATATTTATAAATTAGTAAATATTGAACTTGATAAATTGAAACCATGGGCTGCTGCCAGATACAACCTAAGAGATGCGATCATTAAAATGGGGCCAACTGGCTTTCATTTTGAAAAATATGTTGCGTCTATACTAAACGCGTATGGATATGACGCAATTACACCCGATACTTATCAGGGAGCATGTATTTCACATGAAGTAGATGTTACAGCAAAAAAAGAAGGTAGAACAGCATTTATAGAAGCAAAGTTTAGACATGATTACAGAGGTACTGTAAATATCAAAGACACCATGTCTACATGGACACGTTTTTTAGATCTTGTTGATGGTTCAAAAGTTGAGCTTTGTCCGCATTTTGATGAAGCATGGATCGTTACAAATGCACGTTTTACAGATCAATCATTGAAGTATGGACATTGTAAGAATATGGTTCTTATTGGTTGGAATCATCCTCGAGAAAGAACCTTTGCTCATATGGTAGATTTGAATGCATTATATCCCGTAACACTGATAAAAGATCTAAATAAGCCTGAACTTGAAGCACTTGCCAGTGAAAACATCATGTTGTGCAGAGATATAATAGGCCTTGAAATACCAAAATTAAAACAAAAAACCGGCTTTTCTATATCTCGAGCTGAAAATATTATAAAATCATGCGAGGCCATAATTTCTGGTGACAAGGTTTGACAAAAAAACAAAAAACACGTAGAATTTCATCGATTCAAGTAAAAAAGATGTATGGCTAAACGTAAAAAAATAAGAACAAAATGGAAGGCTGAAAGAAAAGTTCAACTTTCTAAAAATAGAAAACAGAAAGCAATTAGGCTTTCTAAAGAACCACAAAAAGTAGAAACTGCCAAATAGGCAGTTTTATTTTGTCCTTGACGGTATTGCAACACCAGAAACCTTTGTAATCAATGGTTTTTTTAGACGCTCAAAAAAACCAAACTTAATAAGTTCCTTGTCAGATAAAAAAGGTATGACAAATAGCAAGAAACCTATTCCCATAGGATGATTTAGGTACGGAGAAAATACATGAGTACCATATAAAAAGAATAGAGATGAGATTAAACCAATCGAAAGCCACTGCCTCTCTGTTTTTAGATGCAATACCAATGATTTTACATAGAACATTAATATCAAAATAAATGACATTGGTCCTAAAACACCCATCTTTAATAATAATTCTTGCCAACCCCATTCCATTGAATAAGTAGACCATTCTCCGTCTGGACTAAGCGACCTTACACGAGGATCATCAGAAATAAATGTTATCTTTTTACCAAATCCATTTCCTAAAATCACATCATTAGAAATAGCTTTATTCATTGGATCTAATAATTTCCACCTGCTTGATATTGCGCTATCAGATAAATTTGTTCCTCTTTTGCCAAATAAATCTGACAGATCACTTGAATCCACTCTTTGCTGTGGAAATGGAAATAAAACAACAGAGCCAATTAAAGAAAGTGCTATGGTTGTTGAAATAAGAATATTAGTAATTGTTTTACCAACCTCCTTTAATTTTGGTTTAACGTATTTTGATAATACGTACACAAATACAAAGACCCCAATTATAGAACCGAACCAAAAACTTCTAGATAAGCTAAGTAGCATTATTGCTATACATAGACTTAGTAATAAAATAATCATCTGCTTATTTTTTTTATTTTTACTTTGAAGTAACAGACCAGCCAACATAAATGCAAATATAATTGAAAACATTTGTGACTGAATAAATACCCTGTACATCATTGCACTTACATTTGTTACTTCAACCAGTCGAATATCTCTTATAAAAATATATAAGTATCTCAATGTCATCTCCGTAAAATGTGTATACAAATACAGAACGGTTATAGTTGTAAAGGATGTTACAACAACAGATGCTGTAAGCACCTGAAGTAACATTTTTTTCTTAATTGAATTCCATTTAACAGACAGAACTGGAAACAAGTACAGAGTATATAAATAAGCATTGCCGTCTTTTATTGCATCTATTGGATTATTTTGTGATAGACCTGTTATAAACCCAAGTAAAATAGCTATGAGTAGTGGCAAATATATTATTAACCATGGAGACTGCTTTGGTAACTTGATCTTATGTGTCAATAACAAAATAAACCAACCAGACATAACAGCTACAAACACAACCATTCTTAATGAGACTGAGAAATTTCCAATATCATAAAAAAACATATGCCCATGTGGATTTGAAAATAATTCCAAAAAAACAATAGCTAATCCATAGTGTAAATTCCGCAATGTGATAATAAAAATTAAAATTGCAAATATAACCAAAAAAAATGAACCCAAATTAAATACATACGATACAAGTGAAAATGCAAGTAAACCTGCAAGAACAGATATGCTGATTTTAAATTCTTTTCCAAAAAATTGCTCAATCATACTCTTTTAACTATAGACGCGATAAAACTTAGTACAAAAAACACTGGATCTAATAATATAAACATGATCCAAAAAATATTTCCGTGATGTTTTTTAATGTATCTTCTTATACTTTTACGTAATATATTCTGTTTTGTTAAAGTCCCAACCCTGTCAAAGCTGCTGCCCTTTTTGTGCAGTGCTGAAATATCAGAAAAATATTTTATTTCATAACCAGCATTTTTAACTCTTTTACAAAAATCCACCTCTTCGTACCAGATAAAATACTTATCATCTAATAAACCAACCTCCTCTAGAATGGTGCGTCTTATGCAAAAAAATGCACCCATGACCTGATCAACACTTTGTGTTTTTGTATAGTCAAAATCATCAAACCTCCATCTTGATATTGGTCTAATATTTTTTTTAATATGATGAATTTTTAATAGCAACAATAATTGATTTAGCGGTGTTGGAAATCTCCACACACATTTTTGTTGTGAACCATCTATATTTTTTAATGAAACACCTCCAACTCCTACACTTAAATTTTCATTCATTTTAATTTCAATTTGGTTAATTGCATCATCTATGAAAACAATATCTGGATTTACCAATAAAACATAATCACCTTTTGCTTTTTTTATTGCAATGTTACACGCACCTGCAAAACCAAGATTTTTTTCAGTATTTATAAACTTTACTTTTGAATATTTACTTACTAATAAATCAAGATTGTCTTCTGTGTCATTATTAACAACAAATACCTCAAAATTACCTTTATTGTTTTTAAACAAGGACTCTAGCATGATACATAAATAATCTGCCGTTTTGTAATTTACTGTAATAACAGAAATCATAAATTGTGCTTACTTATAATTACAGATTTAGCTGTATTGTATTTTTTTACTTGCTCTGGCATGAATCCAAAAAACCTCCAAGGGATTTTATATAAAATAGATGGAAGCCAGGTTGAAATATTTTGTCTATTTTTAATTTGATGAACTGTATACAGTTCCCTATCTACAAATCCACCAAACGAACCTTTTTCAAGCATTGATAGCCACAAATCCCAATCCTGAAATTTTTTTAGCTCCTCATCCCACTGTAAAAAATCTTCTCGTCTGATTAATGCAGAAGATGTGTGTATGTAATTTTCTTTTCTTATCCTAGAGACATCAAACTCGCCACACGCAAACGACCTATTCATCCACTTAAACCTGCAATATGCATAAGCAATTTCTGAATTTTGCTCTAAATATTTTTCTAATTCCTCAATCATAGTAGGTTTCATTTCAACATCTGCATCACAAAATAAAACCATGTCCCCCGTTGATTTTCTGAACCCTGTATTACGTGCTGATGGTGCGCCATTATTATTTTGATAAATAATATCTATTTTATCAAAGAAAGTTTTTAAAATTTCTTGTGTGACATCTGTAGACCCATCGTCAACAATAATTATCTCATCAACAACGCGAGACTGACCTAAAACACTTTTTATGCAAATACTGATAGAATCAGCATGCTCAAATGTTGGAATTATGACAGATATCTTTCTCATAAATACTCATCCAGTTTTGCAAATTGCTTCTTACATGTAAATTCACTTACCACTCTTTTACGTGCATTGTCTGCCAACTCCATTCTGTACTCATCGTTGTTTATTAAAGTAAAAATTGCTTTAGCGAGCATCTCTATGTCACCATCTGTCACCAATACTCCTGTTTTATTATTTAACACTGCCTCATCTACACCGTCCATATTAGTTGCTATTGATGGTGTTCTGAATTTTGCAGCCTCAATGTAAACCAAACCAAACCCCTCTTTATCAATAGGATCATTTTTTACTGGCATTACAAATACGTCTGATTTTCTGTACAGATCATCTAACTGAGAATCACTTAAGTCTCCGTGGAAAACCACATGTGATGTTAATCCAAGACCATCAACAAGTGAACGGATTGATTTTTCAAATGGTCCTGTGCCTACAATGTCATATATTAAATTATCTATCTTTTTTGCACGTCTTAATATTGATAGTGCATTCAGTACATTTGAATGCCCCTTTCTTTCAACAAGCCTGCTTACTGTTAGTATGTGTGTTTTTTGTTTATCTGTGGGCACATTATGTACGTCTATATTTGATATGCATGGATATACAACAACAACATACCTAACACCTAATTCAGACAACTCTAGTGATAGTGCATTTGAATTAGAAACTATTAATTCTGCACCCTGAAGTACTCGTTTGAATACAAATTTTTTCCATAATGATTTTTTTGCAAGTCTTACATCCATACCGTGTGTAAATAACACATATGATTTTTTTGTAATTATTTTTGCAAATAAAGCCGCGGTACCAAATGGTAATGCATGACTTATGACAACTGTGTCGTAAGTCAATTTTTCTCTTATTAAAATCACAACTGTTTTAATCCATCTTGGCCATATAAAACTATATAACAAAGCCTCAACTTTTACATTTGATTGAGGGTTATCTTTAGGTTGTTTGACGGAGGTTATTACATTGATCCTATCAGAATAATAATTAACTAATTCATTTAAATAACGTGCCACACCGCCTCTATTGGGTTTAAAATCAGGTGTAATTAAAAGTAGTTTTTTATCACTGTTCATAACATTCTATTAACCTCTTATTAAGCTTTTAACCTTGTTTATATCTTGTTTTGTAATCACACCTGTCACCATCAAACTAACACCGTACACAACAGCTGAGATAGGTATTAATGCAATCCAACCAACTAACTCTTTTACATATATTCCAAAAGTTAACATTATAAGACCACACGCAGATACTTTCAGAAGAATAAAAAACAGTTTTGTGAATGAATACCCATTAATTATCTGTGGAATAAAATATAAACCTGCCACGAACATAAATGAAAAACTAAATAATGCAGCATAAACCGCACCGTTTAAGCCAATAACAGGAATTAATAATGCATTTAGTACAACATTAAGAACCATCGTTATTCCCATAATTACTGTTTTTGTTGTTTGACGGTTTGCAGCGTTTAGAAGTGACCCTATTGGAAAATCTAAAAAAATTGGTATAAGAACCAAAATTAATAATTGCAATATAGGAGCAGCTTGGACATACTCTTCTCCAGCTAGCAGCACTGCATTTGGCGCAATAAGCCATATACCAAGTACAATTGGTGTAACAATAACCATCATGTACCACATTGCTTTATCGAACATGTTTCTCAATTGAACAGAATCTTTCCCTACAATTGCACTTAACCCAGGATACAGTGCGGCAATAAATGCCAATGGAAGAAATTGAAATGCATATGTAAATTTATAAGCAACAGAATAAATACCTAATGAAGTTGTTCCCATTAATTTTGATATAAATATGCTGTCTACGTAAGAATAAACTTTTACAAACACTGCAGCTAGAGCAAATGGTAAGGCAACCTTAAAAATTTTCTTTACAAACCCAACATCCCACATTGGTATAAAAACTGAGTTACCAAGTATATTTGATACGTTCTTGATTGAAATGATTAAATTAGCAGTGCTACCAAGAGTAAGTGCTAATATAAGCAATGCCACAGATGGGTTGTACATCAAAATTAAACCACCTACAACTCCAGTAACAATTTGAGCGGAAAACATTCCAATGGCCTCAAACTTAAGCATTTGATACCCACGTAGCACTCCGTAATAAAATAAATGAAGTGAGTCAAATATTAATATAAATGATGTAAGTAATATTAAGAAACGTAGATTTGCGTCATAACCAATTATTATTGGTACAACCACTACTGATATAAGTGCTAGTACTATAAACGGAATCTTGATCCCTAATGCTTTTTTTATGTATGTAACTGTATTTTCTGGTGACTTAGCGATCTCTCTAATTACAACTGGTGTTAGACCGAAATCTGCAACTACGGAGAAAATCATTACAAAGGACGTTGCAAGAAAATAGACACCAGTATTTTCTGGCATCATTATTCTGGCGAGAAATAAAAAATAGACAAATGCGATTAGCTTTTGCCCAACAGATGCAAGTGTTAATGATAGTGTGTTTTTTGCCAGTATGTTAGTCACAATATTTCATATTTTATCTAAAATATAACTATATGTAAACAAAAAATCCAGGTGATTAACCTGGATTTTTTTATCGTTTTGACCATTGAGGTGATCGTCGAGCACCTCTCTTTCCAAATTTCTTCCTTTCCCTTACTCGTGCATCACGTCTTAGATAACCAAGACTCTTTAAAGTTGCTCTTAGTTCTGGATTAAAATCAATTAAAGCACGTGCAACACCCAAAAGTATACTATCTGCCTGACCATGCATCCCACCACCCTTAACAAGAACTGTTATATCAAATAATTGCTGCGTATCAGTTTTTTTCAATGGCGATGTTACTTTTTCCTGCATAAAAGTTACAGGAAAATACTTATCATAATCCTTATCGTTGACAGTGATCTTACCTGTACCACCATGATGAAGTCTCACCCTAGCTACAGCCTCTTTTCTACGACCTACTGCTTCAATATATGTTGTTTGTTTATCTGCCATATTAATTTTCTATAACTAGACGCTTCATTCTTTCATTTCTTAGCTTGTTCTTTGGTAACATTTTTGAAACAGCCTCAACAAGTACTTGTGAAGGGTTTTTATCCCAAACCTCTTGCATTGTTTTTGTTTTTAAACCACCTGAATAACCACTATGACGATAATACTTCTTTTGAATAAGTTTATTTACATTAATCTTCATCTTTGATGCATTAAGAACTTGCACATGGTCCCCCATATCCATATTTGGTTGATAACTAGGTTTATGCTTACCAATCAAAAAAGTTGCAACCTCTGTTGCTAGCCTTCCTGGCACCTTTCCTTCTGCATCAATTGTGTGAATTTCACGTTCTGTGGTTTTCATAAGTTTATTCTACTAGTTCTAGTTGAACCATTGCAGCTCCGTCACCTTGTCTTGCACCTAATTTAATAATCCTAGTATATCCACCTTTTCTTTCCATATACCGCGGCCCTAGGACTTCTAAAATCTTCTTTACAGGATGATCAGTATAAAAAAATTTCATTAGTAGTCTTCTACTTGCTAAAGTTGGTGTTTTTCCTCTTGTTATTGCTTTTTCTACTAAAGGCTTTACCGCTTTTGCCTTGGCTTCTGTTGTTTTGATTTTTTCATACAAAATCACACTAGTTGCCAAATTCCTAAGCAAGGCTTCCCTTGGAGCCTTTTTTCTACCTAAAATTTTTCCAGCTTTTCTGTGACGCATAATAAATATTACTATTCCTGAACAATTTCTTCAGAATCTGTTTCTTTAATTTCTTCCTCAATATCAACCCTCTCTTCAGATACTGGTTGCTTTTGCAATAAAATTGAAAAATAATCAATAAGTATCTTTGTAGATTGTTCAACAGCCTCTTCTGGTGTGATTGTGCCGTCTGTTTCAATGTTCATTATTAATTTATCATAGTTGGTTATTTCACCAACACGAGTATCTACAACTGTATATCCAACATTTCTAATTGGTGAAAATATAGCATCTATTGAAATTGTGCCCATGTCATTATTCTCATTACCTCTTTCTTCTGTTGTGCTATAACCACGTCCTTTTCTAACTGTTAATTCCATATCTATTTCAGAAGATGAATCACTTAATGTTGCGATTATAAAATCTTTATTGATAATTTCTACATCTGCATTTGGCTCAATATCAGCCGCTGTGATTTTCTTTGCACCAGAGTGCTGTAATTTTAATACTATTGGTTCATCACTAAACACCTTCATTCTTAAAGATTTTAGATTTAATATAATCTCAAGCATGTCTTCCTGCACACCTTTAATTGCTTGAAATTCATGTGTTACTCCCTTAATTTTAATTGCTGTAACAGCAGCACCTGGCAAAGATGATAATAATACACGCCTAAGTGCATTTCCTAATGTAGTACCATAACCATGAAAACAGGGTTCTATTATTAGAACGCCTTCATTTTCTTTTTCGCCTTTTTCAAAACGAATATCTGATGGAAGTAAAATGTTTTCCATAATGTTTTTACCTTGAGTAGAACTCAACGATTAAGGTTGAATCAAATAATTGCTCTATATCTTCACTTGCTGGCAATGCTGTAACTTTTCCAGTTATAGCCTTTTCATCTCTTGCCAACCATGAAGGTACTTGAGTTTCTTTAATATTTTCAATTCCTTGCTTTATAATTCCTTTTTCTATCTTTGACTGTTTAATTGAAATCTCATCACCAATCCTTGCACTAAATGAAGGAATGTCAACACGTTTTCCATTAACTTCTATGAATCCGTGATTAACAATTTGCCTTGCTTGACGTCTGGTTTTTGCAATACCTAGCCTGTATATAATATTATCCAAACGTAATTCCAAAAGCTGCAACATAACCTCAGCGGTATTACCGGTTTTCTTTGATGCTTTTTGATAATAACCTCTAAACTGACGCTCCAGGATTCCATATAACGCCTTGGCTTTTTGCTTTTCAAGCAACTGTTCACCATATGATGAAAGTCTTGGTCTGCGCCTTACGTTCTTAGGACCATGTATACCTGGTGGATATGGCCTACGACGAACATAGTTCTCCTTACCCAATGTAATTCCTAGTCTTCGAGATCTCTTTACGATTTTTGATCTATCTTTTGCCATATCTTATATACGTCGTGGTTTAGAAGGACGACATCCATTGTGTGGTAATGGAGTTACGTCCTTTATAGTAAGCACATTAAATCCATTTGCATTTAGTGCACGGATTGCAGCATCTCTTCCAGATCCAATCCCCTTTGCAAACACATTCAATTCTTTCAATCCAGTTTCTTTAACTTTTTCAGCAACACTTTTTACAATTATACTTGCTGCATAAGGCGTAGCTTTTTTAGGACCACGAAAACCACAATTACCAGCACTAGACCATGCAAGGGTGTTACCGTTTAAATCAGTAACTGTAACAATTGTGTTGTTGTATGTTGCCTGAATATAAGCACAGCCCTGAGAAACTTTTCTCACGACAACTTTTTTCTTCTTTGATTTTGAATGTTTCTTGGCAACTGCCATAGCAATTAATTCTATTTATTAGGTCTTAGTTAACGCACGACGACCTGATCCTGAAGTATTTCTTACGTTTCCACGAACTGTGCGTGAATTTGTTTTAGTTCTTTGACCACGCATAGGAAGATGTTTTGCATGCCTTGAACCCCTATAACTCTGAACTTCTTTCAAACGTTTAATATTTGATATCTTATCTCGTCTCAAATCACCCTCTAGACGATAATTACCTTTTTCTAAAAAATCACGTATTGAATTTACTTGATCATCTGTTAAATCTTTTGTTCTTGTGTTTTCATCAATTCCAGCCTGTTTAAGAATTTTTTGTGATGTTTTAAGACCAATACCACAAACATACGTCAATGAAATGACTATCCTCTTATCATTTGGAATTGTTACTCCTGATATACGTGCCATAATTTTAACCTTGCCTCTGTTTATGTTTAGGGTTTTTACAACTAACGACTACCCGACCTTTACGGCGAGTAACCTTACAATCACGACACATTTTTTTTGCAGAAGCTCTAACCTTCATATTTATAAATCTATAAACGTCACCAAAATAGATGACGTCTTAATAACGATATACAACCCTGCCCTTCGTAAGATCATACGGACTAATCTCCAACTTAACATCATCACCCGGAAGGATTCTGATCCTAAATTTTCTCATCTTACCAGACAGATGACCAATAATAACTTGACCATTTTCTAATTTAATTTTGAAATTTGCTGCAGGTAGTAATTCTTCTACCGTACCCCTCATTTCAATAAAGTCTTTTGTTCCTTTTGCCATAACTTAATAACGTTGCGATTCTATCAAAAGTTTCTAAATAAATCAAGAAATTAAGCTTTTTTAAGGCGCCGATATAATACTTTTTCTGCAGCCTTCTGTCAAGAAATATATCATATGTAATATACTGAATATTATTTTGCTTTAAATTAGCCTAATTTTGTTCTAAAATTGCTTTAATTCTTCTTATTCCAGAACTACTAGATTCCTCTTTTTTTATACTGAATTTACCTAATTCACCAGTCCTTTTCACATGTGGACCTCCGCACACTTCTTTACTAAAACAAACACCCTCTGATTCAGAGCCTATGTTATATACTTTTATCTTACCGCCCAACTGAGCATATTTATCATCAAAAACACCTATAGCACCACTACTCTTAGCATCTTTAATATCATACATCTGATATTCAACAATAAGATCTTTTTTTATATTCACATTAACTAGATCCTCTACTTTTTTTATTTCTTCTTTTGTTATTTTTTGTGGATGTGTAAAATCAAAACGCAATCTTTTTTGTGTAATATTTGATCCCTTTTGCACAACATGGTCTCCTAAAATAGTCCTTAATGCCTGATGCAGCATATGTGTTGCAGTATGTAGTCTTACGGTTTCTTTAGCATCATCAGCAAGTCCACCCACAAATTTCTGTGTTGAACCAGCACGAGAAAGATCTTGGTGTTTTCTAAATTCTTTAATAAATACATCCTTATCAACTAACTGACCTTTTTCTTCTGCTAGTTCTTGTGTTAGCTCTAGCGGAAATCCATATGTTGAATAAAGTATGAATGCATCTTTGCCTGATATTCCATTATTTTTTTCGAACATATCAACAAACTCCTTCTCACCCTTTATAAGTGTTTTGGCAAATTTTTTCTCTTCATCTACAAGCTTCTCTAATATATTAACTCTGTTGATTTCTAAGTCCGAATAATGGACTTTGTATTTTTCAATAAATTTTTCTGCAACCAAACCACAAAATTCATTATCTATTCCAAGCTTCTTTCCAAAACGTACAGCACGTCTTATAAGACGTCTTACAAAATAACCTTGATCTTTATTTGATGGATAAGCATTATCATTAATTAAAAAGGTTGCAGCCCTAACATGATCTAGTATTACTCTAAATGCTTTTTTTATTTCTGTATTTTCATCATATCTTAAACCTGACTTCCCTTCCAAAACATCAATTGCTTCATTAAATACATCAATTTTAAAAATATCTGAAACATTATTCTCGGCAGCAACAATACGCTCTAAACCTCCACCAAAATCTACATTCTTACTAGGTAATGACTTGAAACCTTTTTCTGTTCTGACATATTCCATAAATACACTGTTTCCAATCTCTAAAAACCTTCCACAGTCACAATTTACATGGCATATATTATCTTTATACTTCGACTTTTCATGTACACCTAGATCTTCTCCAAAATCCCAAAACATCTCTGTGTCTGGTCCACCAGGCTCACCTGACGGCATTTTTTCTGGCATACCATACCTTGACCACCAGTTTTTTGACTCATCATAATAAAAAATCTTTCCGCCTTGCAATCCATTAATTTCTGAGTTGTCAATATCAACAGCTTCTATTCCAACACTACTAAAAGCATCTTTCCATAACAAAACCGATACAACATCACGTTCTATACCTAATTTTTTATTTCCTCTAAATACAGTTACATACAGCCTATTAGGATCTAATCCTAATTCTTTTGTAAGAAACTCGAAAACCCATGGTATTTGCTGAGTTTTAAAATAATCACCCAATGACCAATTACCAAGCATTTCAAAAAAAGTGGTATGCCTATTATCACCAACCTCATCAATGTCTTGTGACCTAAAGCATTTCTGTGAATTTGTTAACCTTCTTCCACTAGAATGTACCTCCCCTAACAAATATGGGACTATTGGTTGCATTCCTGAGCCTGTAAATAGTGTAGTTGGATCATTGTCAGGTAACAGTGAAGCAGAACCTATTATTTCGTGGTTGTATTTTTTGAAAAAATTTAAATATTTTTCTCTAATTTCGTATGTTTTCATAACTAGAATATTCTACATAAGCTAATTGCAAGAGTCCAGTTTAGCTTCCGCCTATGTTATCTGTATTTGAAAATGATTCCTCTGGCACAGTTTTTTTAAGAATTTTTTTATGCATTGCAGCAATAAATACATCCAGTTCCTCACTTTTCAATAAATAAGATACTAGTATGTACAAAACCAAACCTACACCACCCGCAAGTACACCTTGAGACAAAACACCAATAAAAGTATCATTTGGTATTAATTCTACAGCAACTGGCTTTAATGTCTGCATCATAACACCACAAACAAGTCCTGCTGCAGACATCTTTAGCAGTGATTGTGAAATAACAGATTCACCCAAAGAACCCATTTTTTGACGCAGTGGAGCCCACAATAAAATCATATTTACAATCATTGCCAGTGAATACGCCATTGATAAGCCTATTACACCAAATGATTCTTTAAACAAAAATGCACTTATTATACCCACCAATGAAGCCACAAACCCTGCAACAAGTGGTGTTACTGTATTTTCAAGTGCAAAGAACGCTCTTGCTAGTATGTAAACTAATGACTGGGGTATGAATGTTAGTGCAAAAAATGCAAGCGTGTCAGCTGTAAGTATTGTAGCCTCCCAATCAAATGCACCCGCACCAACGACAACACGAACAATTTGTGCACGAAAAATAAGAAACAACAAAGTGATTGGAATCATAAAAAACAGCACTTGTCGTACTGTTGATAAAAAAGTAATTTTAAACTTATCTATTTCTTTTTTTGCAATATGATCTGAGAACGCAGGAAATGCAGCTATTGCATATGAAATACCAATAATACCTATCGGGAAAAACTGTATGTTATATGCAAACTGAAAAACAGTAACAGACCCTATTGTCATGGTTGTAGCGACCATTGTAAGAATAATAAACAAAATCTGATTTACGGCTATACCCAGAACTCTTGGTCCTGTCATTCTTAGCATTGTCGCAATACTTTTATCTGACAATTGAAAACTCCACCTATACCTATACCCGCTTAAAAATACACCAATGACCTGTACAATCAAGTGAAGGACCGCGCCTAACACCACACCCCAAGCCAAACCAATTAAACCAATCTTATCTACAAAAAAAATTGCACCCAAAATAATTCCTACGTTATACAAAATTGGTGCAAGAGCGTATAAAAAAAATCTTTTTAAACTTTGAAGGACACTTCCTAGTACCATCGAAATTGCCAAAATAAATTGTGCAATGAGCATAACCTTAATCATTGATTCAACCATCAATTGCTTCGCCTCACTAAAACCAGGTGCAATAATAGAACTGATTGGGTCAATAAATATAAATAAAGTAACTGAAAAACATATCATAACCACACCCAACATGCTCACTACATTGTTGGTAAATCTCCACGCCTGTTTCTTATCAAATTTTTTATATTGCTTTGTAAATAATGGAATAAAACTTGCTGATAATGCACCAACAACTATTAGACTAAATAAAAAGTCTGGTACCTTAAAGGCCGCATAATATACATCTAGCACATCACCTGCACCAAACTTTCCTGCCAGAATCCTATCTCGAATCAAACCAACAATACGACTAACAAAAGAAAGGATGCCAACAATAGTGGCAGCCCCAACAATAGTCTTAGATTCCTTATTAATAAACTTAAACATTTAATCTTCCTCTATTACATTTATTTTTCTTACTTTTTTGGTTTTTTGAGTAACAACCTTTTTTTTATTTACCTTAATTTCATTTTCTTCTATAACCTCATCTAGCAGTACTTCATTTTTAATTTTTTTACCAACAGAAAACATTATGGTAATTCCAATTAAAAGCATAATTATTAATACAAGCATCGCTATTAACACAACTTTATTTTGCAATGTAAAAAATGGTATCAGTACCGTAACACTTTCAGAGGCAACAGAACCATCACCTGATAACACTGACAACAAAACATTGTATGTTCCTGCTGATTTGAATGTGTGTGTAGATTTTTTTCTTGATGATTTTACACCATCGCCAAAATCCCATTCATATACATATCCGCTTATTTCCGGTCCTAGAACTGAAAAGATGTATGTGTTATAGCTATTTCTAGTAAGTTTAAATACTGCGTTTGGTGACATGATCTCCTTGCCATTTTTGTCAGACAAATCGACATTTAAGGTTAGATCCTCCTTGTTATTGTCTAGATCTTGATCATTGATTTCTTTTGTTATTGTTTCTACAATCTGTTCCATTAGAACAGCGGTGTCGTTATTATCATCAACGATGGCATTATTATTGATTTCCGCCAAATCTTTTACCTGATCAAGCTTTGGTTCAGTTTTGGGCTCTGGTTCTGGTTGTACAACAGGTATAAATTTAGTTTGATTTGGATCATTTGGAAAAGCATCATCCATGTCATCTACACCATCTCCATCACTATCCCTTGATAATGAATTTGATCCGATCTCATTTTCAACCTCATCAGTAAGTCCGTCGTTGTCGTCGTCATCATCACAAACATCTCCGAAACCATCTCCGTCATTATCATTCTGATCAGGATTTGCAACATCTATACAATTATCATTTATATTAGAAATCTCATCCCTGTCATTATCTATAATTGGTTCGAACATACCTGTAATCGCAACGTTGTTGTCTATATGAGGATCAACTGGATCAGTACCCTGAATAATTGCTCTAATGTTAAAATTCCCGGACGGCACAACAAAATCTACATAAACTTCCTCTGGATTACCTCCAGCCAAAACTGAAATAACCTGTGAATTACCTATTGGCACACTTCCTTGAAAAAAAGAAATATAACCCGCCACATCCTCATCACCCACATTGTCAATTGATGCGTATATTCTAATACTGTCACCTGCTATTAAGACCTCTTCTGAAAGAGACAGATTTGATGACAATATCTGAATATCTATAACGGATGCCCGAACAATAAATGGCGTCATTATTAAAAATAGTAAAACAATTAATCTTCTGTACATATATATAAATCATCTCCTGACTGAATCCAATTTTCCGCAGCTTCATCTGCGGAAATATGTAATTCATTAGCGAATGTTGGATGCACCCTTACAGTAACATGATTGAATTTTATGTTTTTATTTGTGCCACACCCCAATGAAACAACGTCCCCTTGTGACAGACCAAGTTTATTTGAAACTTTTTTATCACAATGCAAATGTCTTGCTGCAATTATCACAGAAGATCTTGCATTTACTTCACCTAATGGCCCTTTTATTATACATGAACCTGACCTTAATAAATCACCCGAAACCCTTACAGGAGCATCAACCCCCACTGCGACCGCGTCTGAAGCAGATAATTCTACCTGTGTCTTTGACCTCCATGGCCCTATGACACATACATCTTCAAAAATTCCACTGTCACCTATTATATTTACTTTTTGTGTAAATACACCTTGCCCTCTATGTCCAATTTGCTTTAGTATTTTAAACTCACAATCCTTACCAAAAAGTATTTTAGCGTCTTTCTCTGACAAATGAATATGTCTATATTGAATTACAGCAGGAAATTTCATACTAGGTTTTTGGTCTTTTTATAATTGCAAGTACAACACCTATAACACCTAAAAAGCCTGCAAAATACAAAAATGTAATTGTTTGTGGGTTTTCTGCAAATGGCAACCAACTTACATTCATACCATAAAAACCAGCTATAAATGTTGGCACCATGAATGCAGCAGAAATAATAGTTAGTAAAGTCACAATCTCATTTGTCTTGTGTGATAACAATGCCTCATTTACATCAAAAAGTCCGTCTATAATCAGCTTCAGATTATCTGCTGTAAGCCAAATTGTATCCAATGAATCATGTAAATCATCAAAATACACATATAAATCATCGGAAATAAATTGCTTTTTAATATTTGAAAAACTTGTCAAAATATTTCTCTGAGGATCTATAATATGCCTCAAGAATAAAGTATTACGTCTTGCGTGACCCAATTGTACTGTAATTGATTTTTCATGTCTGTGCTGAATAGCCTGTTCTAGTTTTGACACCTCGTTTGTTAGATCAGAAACTATTTTTAGTGAATCCCTGAAACTTTCAAATAAAATCCTATACATTAAAAACGCGGTACCTTTTCCAAGAGTCGATGTTCTTTGTTTAGAACTTTTCTGAAGACGGTAATAAAGATCTTCA
Source organism: Candidatus Uhrbacteria bacterium (assembly GCA_014239775.1). Lineage (GTDB taxonomy): Bacteria > Patescibacteriota > Patescibacteriia > UBA9934 > GWF2-40-263 > JAAZYG01. The sequence continues at coordinate 37,411 of JAAZYG010000050.1, forward strand.
ATCTGACTATTCTTTGTATGTGTAATTGTAACCAAACTGTCTTTGCTTAAAAAAACATATAACTGTTCTCCGTACACATGCCCTATTTTTTTATGCACATGAGGTATGTGGAAAACAAAAAATATATAATGCTTATATGTATCCATTTTAGAAATAGATGTCTCTGTACTGATATCCTCGTAGTCTAAATGATGATACTTGAAATCAGCCTTTATTGCATCAAGGTCTTTATTTGTAACACCTGTAATATGATGCCACTTCTTATCTTTGGATTCTAAAATTTGATTGATCATGTACCTCCTGTTCTTTTTGGTTTTTATGCCCAAAAGTATAATTAAATTTATCGTGTCTAATTGGACCTATAAAAGCAATATGAAATTCAGCCATCATATACTTCATTGCTATTTTCATTCTACCGTCCCTATCTAGCCTTCTTATAGATACTGGTATCTTTGTGGATTTTAAAAAACCAAACTTACCAACCTTTTTGAATCGCTGTGCATAATCATGATCTTCACAAAAAACAATCGACTCATCAAAACCACCAAGCTTGTCATGCAGCTCTTTTTTAACAAACATACAAAAACCAGGAGCGTGAGGATACATTGCACCCCATGCACGCACATATTTATTATATGCTTTATGCAGAAAGTGATCTAGATAGGCATCTGATAAAGGAAAAACATCGCATGTTGCAAGTCCTAGGTTTCTTTCATAAATTTCACCGACTGATTTTTCAAGAAACTTTGGGTCTCTCAACTCTACATCTGCATCTAAAAAAAGTATTAGATCTGTTGATGCTAATCGTGCACCTTTATTTCTACCAGCAGAAGGAAGGCCACCATCTATTACAGTAGCTCCATATTTTTTTGCAACATCCCGTGTTTTGTCATCAGACAAAGCATCAGAAACTATAATCTCTTTTGGTTGCATTGTTTGTTTCTGTATTGATTTTAACAATATCTCAATAGAGTGTTCTTCATTTTTTGTTGGTATTACAATTGTAAGCATATCTATTTCTATTTTATCGCGTCTGTGACCTGATAGCAAACATTGCTATACCTGCTGCAACAGATACATTTAGGGACTTCTTTTGTCCTTGCATTGGTATTTCTGCAATAACATCACATATTTTAATTACATCTTTTTCTATTCCTTCAACTTCATTACCCAAAATTACCACATCCTTATCTGTTGATTCTAGTGAATTTAATGAAATGGAACCCTCACCTGTTTCTAAGGCAATAATTCTATACCCATCTTTTTTTAGTTGCTCTAGGAGTTCAATAACATTCTCATATCTGGTCCATTTTACCCTATGTTCTGAGCCAAGTGCTGTTTTCGCGATCTCTTTTCTAGGTGGAATACCAGTATATCCGGTCAAATAAATGTGTTCTGCATCAAAAACATCTGCAGATCTAAATACTGATCCAACATTGTGAAGTGACCGTATGTTGTGAGCTATAACTATCATAGACTTGAAATTCATTCGTTTTTACTTTAGTCTTGGTCTATTATGAAACTTTGTCCAAATAAAGAAGTGTGCGGTTCATGTAGTTGGTCTCATATACCATATAAGACACAATGCACACAAAAGATATCTGACATAAACGGTTCTTTCAAATTGAAAGAACTTAATTTAACTTGTTCTGAAATAATACCATCAAGTAAGACATCTCACTATAGAAATAGGATGGATTTTGTTATTGACTTCGAGGGTAAGGTTGGGATGCGTCAGAAAGGAAAATGGTGGAGGGTTATAGATGATCACACTTGTTTTATCTCAGACAATAAAATCGAAGACTTATTTACAAAAGTACGTGATTGGGTAAATACATCTGGATTATCGTTTTTTGACAGAAAATCTCACGAAGGTTTTCTAAGATATGCTGTAATTAGATGCACATCAACCGGTGAAACAATGATTAATATTGTAACCAGCACAGCAACCAGTAATGACTACACCGATAAAATCACAAAGGGTGATCTAACTGACATCTCAACAACCTTAATCTGGTCAGTAAACAACACAATTACAGATGTGTCTTTTGGAGATAATATAACAATAGTTCACGGCCCTGGTTACATAGAAGAAAATATAAATGGGATCAAATACAGAATTAGTCCTAATGCTTTTTTTCAAACCAACTCAAACACATCAACTGAACTTCAAAAAAAGGTTCTTGAATATTGTGGAAACACATCAGACAAAACATTATTAGACCTTTATTGTGGAACTGGTTTTTTTGCAATTTCTGCCAGTGCTAAAACAAAAAAAGTTGTTGGTGTTGAAATGGTTGAAGATGCAATTAACGATGCTCGTATAAATGCTGAGATCAATAATTTAAATATTGATTTTGTGCATGCAAAAACAGAGAACTTTGATTGGGGTCAATACAATGCAGACATAGTAATACTAGACCCACCTCGATCAGGAATGCACGATTCAGCTCTAAATGATGTAATAAAAATTCAACCTGATACAATAATATATGTTTCTTGTAATCCAAAAAACTTTGCAAGAGAAATGGTGCAATTACAAAATTTTTATAAAGTAGAAAAAATGTGTGCAATTGATATGTTTCCACATACTCCACACGTTGAATTAGTAAGCAAGTTAACCAAAAAATAATATGTCTAAATCAGGCTTTGCTGTAATAATTGGTAGATCAAATGTTGGTAAATCTACATTGATGAACACAATTATAGGCTCTAAAATTGCAATAACAACTCCAAAACCACAAACCACACGCCTACCAATTCAAGGCATTCTAACTAGAGAGCAGGGTCAAATAGTTTTTGTAGACACACCGGGTATACTTAAAGGTGCAAAGGATATGCTGTCAAAAAAACTACTTGCAAGCGTACAAGATTCACTAAATGATGTTGATGTTGTTATTTATGTAGTTGATCCAACCAGAGACATAGGTGATGAAGAAAAATCAGTAATGAGAACAGTGGAAAAAGTTGATGCAAAAAAAATACTTGCTATAAACAAAATAGACTTAGAAGATAAGCCGTTTATTGATTTTTATAGATATCTGTCAGATAAATTTGACCAAACAGTAGAGATATCAGCATTGAATGGAACACATGTTAGACGTTTGCTTGAAATGATTTACGAACATCTTCCAGAGGGGCAAAAATATTACCCAGATCACCAACTTACAAACATGCCAAATAAATTTTGGCTAGCTGAATTAATTAGAGAAAAGCTTTTTCTTCGACTACGACAAGAACTTCCTTACTCTGCACATGTTGAAGTAAGTGATATTGAAGATCGAGAAAACGGAATGCTGTATATAAAAGGGACTATTTTTACAACAAACGACAGATATAAAAGCATGATAATTGGACAAAAAGGACGAGGCATAAAAGAAATTGGACAATCAACAAGAAAAGAATTAGAAAACGTAATGCAACGAAAAGTATTCTTAGACCTTAAGGTTGAGACTGATCCGCACTGGATGATGAAGTTTGAATAGAATTTATTTCTGTAATTTCATACCCAAGAAAACTTTGAAGTAAATTTTCTTTTGAAAAAATATTTAATGACCCTTTCGATACTGGAGACAATATAACCTCCAATATGACAGGGTTGTTTTTATTAGCAAGAATTGTATAGCGACCAAACCAATTCTGTGCCTGTATTGTTTTAACAGTTGTTTTTTTACCATTAACCAATAAACTGTATACACCAAAGTCCTCAGATGCATTCACCTCTAAAATATCTTCCGCTTCAGAAGCTTCTTCTGAATTTTTCTGCAACTTATTAATTAAGTTCTTTATATCATCTGTCATCTTTATCGCTGATGAAACTGAATTATCAAATAACCCTAGATTGATATGTGTTTTTTTGGTTTTTGACAGCTCATCATATTGTTTTTTTGATAACCAAATAATCGAATTATTTGATGTATTCATAGCATCACCTTCTGGCCACGATGCTGGAAGTAGAATCGTCTCAGAGTTGTCCATACTTTCAGATCTAAGAACCCCCTCTTGCATAAATGTCTCATATGTTTTTTCTGGCCTTTCAACAACCTTGGTTCCTACAGGTGTATTTTTAAGCAATAAATCATATTCCTTCTGTTTAGCTTCAGACTCCGCTGTCTGAACTTCTTCCTCTAAAAACCATTTTAGCTCTAAACTTTTTTCTAAATCCCAATCTATAATTTCAATATTTCTCTCAAGACTCTGACCACCAAGCAATCCAACCAACCTACCACCAACACCAAATACAGTTTGTCTTAAAACCAAGCTTGATCCAGTTGTTAAATTTAGGTTATCAGTTGATTCATCAACAGATTTATTACTTATACTATTTGTAACACACCCAGATCCAAACAAAATAAAAAACACTAAAAGTATTAGAATTTTTTCATTTTTTTTAGTCATATATTAGTTTTTGTTAATCACTTCTGATAATATCTTACCATGATAAAAAATATCACCCCAGCACTATTTTTCTCTATTACTGCCCTGTTTCTTGTATGGCAGAGGTTTAGTATGGAGCCACAAATCACTGTTTATATTACAGGAACCACTACAGAAGCTACTTATAAGGTTGGCGACCTTATCAAACGCGGTCAAATTATTGAAACAAAAGACAATGAATTACTTAGTGTTCAAATAGGTGACAAAACCATTCTTGGTATAGCGGAAAATACAAGAATTGAAATACACAAAATCCTAACAAATGACAAAATAATAAAATTTACAAAAGGACGAATAATAATAAATACTGAGGATGATGTTCCAATTGTTGTAGAAACTAACTTTACTGAAAATCTACTACATAAAGGACGTGCTAGCTTTGTTAATTATGACTTTTTAGAAAAAGTACACATACTACCAATTATAAATAGTGTACAGACAAATACAAAAGGCTCAAATGAATATATTCTTATACCTGAGGGAATGGAAATTAAGGAAACTGATCCAGTTATGTACAAAACAATTGAATATAATTTAAACACTGGAAAACATGCTTGGTTCTATGAATGGTTTAATGCAATGATTGACCAAAATTAATAAATAACTTAGTATTTCGATGCGACTAATATAGGAGGGGTAATAATGAATCATTATAGATATGTTGCTACACCAGAAGAAGTTCTGGGAATACTTAACAGAGAGACAGTATCAGATCATCTGATTCTCAGTAAAAATGAACCTGATCTAATCAAAAAAATGGCAAGCTCAATTTGTCATATTGCTGCTGACTTTGATGGTACCATCACAGCTGGTAGTCAATGGGTGGAAATTCAAAACTTCCTACCAACCACACTTCTTAATGAAGAACATCAAGACCGTGATTGGTACTATGACCAGACATCTGGTGTTAGTAACGTAAAAACCGACATGTCAGATCCAGATTGGCTGCATGGACACCTTATGTTTGGTAATCAAACTGCAGTTGAAGGTGCTTGGGTTGCACGATCATTTGCAAGGTACATTCAAGCAAACTTAACAGATGTGCATGTAAAAATGGCTGGTAAAGCTGTTGTTATGCGACAAGGTGCCGTTGAGCTTTTTGAGCTGATGAATCAGCGTGTTGTAATCACATTTGGTGTAGAGCAAATAATCAAGGCCTTTCTTGAGGAAAATAAAATACATGCATCTGTTGCAGCAACAAGACTCACTTTTGATAAAGATGGATTCATAAATGGTTACAACAGAAATGTTGTGGTCAGTGCTACTAAAGCTGCTGCAGCCAACAGATTTCATAAATTAGTTGGTGATCCACCACATTTTTTCTTATCCATTGGCGACAGTATTGTTGACATAGAAATGATGCCAGAAAACGGCTTCAACGTACTTATAATGCCACCAGGAGAGGCAAATAAAAAACTTGCAGCATTCAGACGTAATCATCTTGCTACAATGTTTAATAAACTTACAATGATTCTTGTAAGCGATAGTTTACTACCTCTTGTAGATCTTATTAGACAAGCTCGCGCGTAAAATTTTATGCGCTTTTTTTATTGAATATTTACAATCAAATTTTTATGAAACCCTACCCCACCTAATTCTAAATAATAAAATTCTGCTTCCTTTCCATCCCCTATTTCAGAATAAAGATGTCCTGGTATAACACCAAACTTTTTATTATTCATTTTTATCCACCCAGCTTTACTGGATAGCATAACTGTAAAAGTACCTGACATTCCTGGATACGGTGCCTGAGCAGGAGTTGAATAATCTCTTTTACTTGGAGTAGACACAATTTTCTTAACCTGTAATGTATCTATATTTTTTTTTACATTATTTTGACTTGCTCGCACTTTAAATCCATAAAATGCAATGGCCAGCATTGAAACTGTAAATACCAAAAGTATAAAGAAAATCTTACCATCAGTTTCAGGTAAAAAAAGTGGAATTATAGATGGCAGCCCAGTTAAAAGCCCACAAATAATCATAATCCATGCTGCCATTGAGCGCATTTTAAACATTTTTAAAATTACAATCTTTTGTGCCTCAGAAAGCTTTCCGTTTCTATTATCTGTAAGTGAATGAGTAAGATAGTCCATGTCTGGTTGCATATTTTTATAATTAATTTTATTGAATAATCCCACCTCCAACCATTTCATCACCGTCATAAAAAACTATTGACTGGCCCGATGTAACAGCACGTTGTGGTTCACTAAATAGTACATCTACCTCCCCATTTACCAATGACATGATTTTACAATCTTGTACTTTTTGTCTGTATCGAATGCGTGCCTGACACTTAAATGGCATATCAACATCACGGAACCAATTTAAATCCTTTGCTTTTATTGCCTTTTTAAACAACGATGGATGATACTGACTAGCAACCACCAGTTCCTTTGTGCCTTTTCTTTTTTCAACAACATAATACGGATCACCGCCCCCTATATCTAAACCATGTCTTTGCCCAATTGTATAATAACTTATTCCTTTGTGCTTACCTAGTTCCACACCATCTGTTGTAACAATATTACCTGGATCATTTTTAATTCTAGTCTCTAAGAATTCACGAATATTTACCTCACCAACAAAACAAATTCCTGTACTATCTTTTTTGTCAGCAACAATTAAACCTAATTTACGAGCTTTATTTCTTACTTCTGGCTTACGCATTTCTCCTATTGGAAATAAAATTTTTGGCAATACTTTTTTATCAATTGCCCACAAAAAATATGTTTGATCCTTATTATCATCAATTCCTTTTAATATTTTTCCATTTTGTATTCTTGCGTAATGACCTGTCGCAACATAATCACAACCCAGTTTAATTGCCTCCTTATAAAATAGGTCAAACTTTATATATTTATTGCACATTACGTCAGGATTTGGTGTTCTGCCATCTTCAAACTCACGAAACATATAATCAATCACATCCTGTCTGTATTCTTTTTCAAAATCAAATGTAGTAAATGAAATGCCTAATTTTGCAGCCACTCTTGCAGCGTCTCTCATTTCATCTTTCCATCCACATTCTTCAAACTCTTGCCCTACATTGTCTGGATTTTTACAGCTTGGGCCACTTGAATCACCAGACCAATTTTTCATAAATGCACCAATAACATCATAACCTTGCTCTAACAGCAAAGCAGCAGTTACAGATGAATCTACACCACCAGACATCCCCACTAATACTTTTTTAATTTGTTTTTTCATAACTTAAAAATACTATCACACTTATATGATTATTTGATAAATATAATTAAACCTTTGACAAAATGGTATATAAATAATAGTATCCTTCAACCAAACAAATGGAGGTGAAATGACTAAAAAGAACTTTCTTGTTCTATACATTGGTAATTCTGAACCTAATCTAGGCATGCTGCTTCATGGCATTATGGATTTAGTTCCAGAAAAAGTAGAACCGGAATTTCATTGTGTTGAAACTATAAATCTTGGATTACAGCTGCTGTATGAAGATGATTCATATGACCTAATAATGACACATCAGGATGATAATAAAATATCTAATGGTGGTTCCGAGTATTGTTGTGTTGAAGAATTGATCGAACACCAAAGCTACACACACTCTGCTGTTCCGATTATCGTTATGGCAGATAGAGTAATGCGTGGAACAGCAGCACTCAATAATAAGAAATTTAAAATTTACATCATATCGAAGGATAATACATCAGCAATTTCTGATGCCATTACAGCGAGTGCATGGACACTTCTTTCAAATGTTCCAAGATCACAAGCCGAACAATCCATTCACTAATCCTCTAAACTAGAGGATTTTTATTTTTATTGAATTTCTCAAAATCCTCAACTCTTACAAAGAAATCTGTAAATTGTATTTTTTCATTGTATTTTTGCAATAAATCTGAATATTGATATATAGGCACAAATGATGTGCTGTTAATATTTTTCTTCTCCACATAAATCATCATCTCAGAATCCATCCCCTCGCATAAATGAGACAGCTCACCTGAAGCATCATTTGTAAAATACTTTATTTCATTATCTTCACACAACTTAATAAGATTCTCTAGCAACTTACCATCTTCTAAATTTGATCTTTGTAATCGAATAATTCTTTTTGCAGTTATTCTGTTCATCAAATGATATGACCAGTAATTATGTTTATTTTCTGATGCCTCAAACATTAAATCAATAACTGTTCCATCCCTTAATTTTGCGTATTCTTTTGGATTTGTTGGAATCTTAAATTTTATTTCCTGATTTTTTATTGCCTGTTCAAGATAATGTACAAATCCAGCTTTCGTTTTATGAAAATACACCTGATCAATCATGTGATATCTTGCCAACAATAAATCCTCAAATGCCCTTACGCCTTTTTCTGAAATTGTAAAAATTAATTTACCATTATTTTCAGCTACACCCATTGCTGAAATTAACCATTCAAGATCATAATGCCCATATGACACACCACAATAATAACTATCCCTTAATAAATAATCCATTCTGTCACAATCCACCTCACCTGAAATCAAACCTTTTAACACACGATGAAAACTAGGAATGCTATCTTCTAGATTATTAAAATACTCTGACGGTTTAATATCCTTGTGTATTAATGAACAAATATCTTGTGCAAACCCTGAATCAAACAAACCTTCTTCTGCTAGTGTTTGTATCAAGAGAACGCTGTAATCTTCATGAACAGCTTGTCTATCTTCAACTTTTTTCCACCAACTCCAATTAAGAGGTAACTTTTTCAAATTTGGAAAAATAACTTCTGATGCATGAGAAAAAGGACCGTGACCAATATCATGGAGAAGTCCTGCTACTCTAATTCTTTTTCTAAGAGCATCAATATCATCTTTATTTAATTTATTCATTAATAAATCAGACTTTTCTACAAACTGTGTAAACAACAAACCAGCAACATGCATTGCACCTAATGAATGAGTAAATCTGTTATGCACTCCTCCTGGATACACATAAGATTGAAGAAAACTTAGCTGACTAATAAATCGCAGGCGTTGAAAAAACGGGTGATCAATGATCCTCCGTTCAAATTCATTAAATAAAATATGTTTGTGTATTGGATCGCGAACTTTATTCTCCATATTTATTCTAGTTACATTCTACACAAATGACCTTACATCACTAATAATAAAAAACCTAGCAAGACTCTAAAGACTGCTATATTTGCGTATGTATTTGTTTGTAAATATGTAAGTAAAAAACGAATTGTTATAAAAGCTGTTATAAATGCACTAATAAATCCGGCTATAAGAGGCAATAAACTTATTGTGTTTGGGGTTTGTATTATGTGAATTGTTTTTAAAATCCCTGCTGCAGCAATAGTTGGAATAGCTAGTAAAAAAGAAAACTTTGTTGCAGTTTCTCGTGATAATCCACCAAACAAACCAGCTGTGATTGTAATTCCAGATCTTGATGTACCAGGAATTAGCGCTATTACTTGTGCAAAACCAATAGCCACAGATCTTTTTAGGCCAACATTTTTTATATTATCCTTATTTTTTTTTGAATAATGATCAGCAAAATATAACACCACACCCCATACTATAAAACTCATTGCAACGACCTGCTTTGATCTAAAATAAATCTCAACACTGTCTTGAAACAAAAAACCGAAAATAACCACCGGAATTGTTGCAGCAATAATCCAACTAAGAAGTTTTTTATTTTTTAAAAACAAACTAACCACATCATCTCTTAATGCAAGAACTACAGCAGCCAGTGTTGCAAGATGTACAACAGCATCAAAAGACAAGCTTTGTATATTCCAACCAAATAATTCAGGTATAACTATTAAAAAACCAGAACTTGAAATTGGTAAAAATTCTGTTATACCTTGTACTATCCCTAATACTAAAGCCTGAAAAATTGTCATGTTTATTCAAATTTAATAGATTGACCTTCTTTTATTGTACCTCTCTTGGTTTTGCTGTTCGACTTAATATTATTATTACCTTGAGAATGATTGGTGTGTTTGTTCTGATTTTGTTTATTATTTTGTACCCTTATTTTTTCTTCTATTTTTTTATCTTTATTTTCTCTGACTTGTTTGTTTTGATTACGACTCACATTATTTTTCTCCTTATCTACATCTTTTGATCTATTGCGTTCTTTTTTACCAGTGTTTGATTTTGACTGCTTGTTGTTATTATTATCACCTTCTCTGGTCTGATGTTTATTGTCTGACTTTGTTTTATTCTGCTTGTCTTTATTTTCTGTATTTTCTGTATTTTCACTGTGTTTATTTTTCTTATCTTGTGTATTTACTTTAGTCGTCTCTGTTTTACTCTCATTTATTTCTCTGGGTTTTTTTAATGAATCTAATGATATTGGTTTTTCATTTGAAACCTTTTTCACATCTTCACCAGATGAAGGTTTTTTAGAATTTTTACTTTGTGAGTTTTGATTCTTATTTTGTTGCTTATAATTACTGTTTTTGTTTTTTACTTTACCTTTTTTACGTTCTTCCTTAACAATCTCAATACATGTCTCACAATAAATTGGACGTGACCTATCCAGCTCAACAGGTAGTACCATGTCTTTGTTACATTTTGTACAATTATATTCATGTCTTGGTTTACGGGATTCCTTCATTGATTTCTTTTTAGCCTTTGCTTCATCAAGAAGTGTATCTATATCCTTACCCTCCATGCCACTCCACTCTAAAATCTTTTTCTCTATATGCTCTCTTGGTAAAGCATATTTTTCTCTAGATATATTTATAATCTTTTCAGATGAATGTGTAATATTGGCAATTGGAGGTAGTGTTATAGCAGAAAATGGTTGACTAGATACTCCATCAATTAATAATTTTAGATATATATTAAACTTAGGTAGATTTATTATATCTTCAGGTGTAAATCTTGGAGTAAACTCTTTTTCCATATATAAAGCATCTGGAGAACCAACTCTAAATGTAATAATAGTACCCACATTACCAAACACAGCCTCACGCACCTCGTCTGTAAGTTGTGCGATATACTGATGGGCCATTGTTAAACATAATCTATATTTTCGTGCCTCTGATAAAATTCCAGCAAATGATTCAACAGCAAAATTCTGAAATTCATCCACATATAAATAAAAGTCTTCTCGCTCAGACTCTGGCATGTCTACACGTTCCATTGCAGATAATTGTAATTTTGTAATCAACAACCCACCGAGTAGCTTTGAATTATCTTCACCCACTCTTCCCTTTGAAAGATTAATTATGAATATCTTTTGTGAATCCATTATCTCCCTAATGTTGATCGTTGATTTTATTTGAGAAACAATATTCCTAATAACTGACGCAGATAAAAATTGTCCGATTTTATTCTGAATTGGTGCGACTGCCTCCTGTGCATATTTTTCATTGTAAGAAGCAAATTCTTTTAACCAGAACTGTCTAACAACTGGATCTGTTACATTGCTAACAATTTCTTTTCTAAAATCTGCGTCTGATAACATTCTATTTATACCCAGCAGGGTCTGACCCGGATTGGCTAATAGTGCCAATATTGTATTATTTAAAATATACTCCATTCTTGAAGACCACATATTCTCCCAAATCTTTTTAAACACACCCATCATTCCACTTGCAACCAGATGCTTATGTCTCTCACTAACTGCTTCTAGAATGTTAAATCCTACAGGAAAATCTACATCTGCTGGGTTAAAATAAACAACATCATCCATCCTCCAGCTGGGTATATAATCAATTAATTTTTCAGCTGTATCTCCATGAGGATCAATATAACAACAACCATGACCTGCATAAATATCAGATAATATATAATTTTCAAGCAAGGTTGTCTTTCCCATTCCTGTTTTTCCAATAACATAAACATGACGCCGTCTGTCGTCTGTTTTTATACCAAATTTAGTCATTTGATTTCTAAAATTTGTTTTGGCAAAATATGTTACCTCCTCTTCATGGTCATGATTATAAGTCATAGTTTATGTAGGTAGATTTATTGGTACATCTTCAGACTCCTCTTCGTCATTGTTTATGCTCTTTGTTGGTGCGCTTATGTTGGGTAAAAATTCTTCTGGCGGCATTAAGTCACCTTCTATAACAGGTAGCGTCATTTCATCAGATGAGTCAATCAGTTCCTCACCGATTACATCAACTGGCATTTCTGGAACATTCTCCATAACACCAAGCAAAGTATCCTCATCCATTGTAATTGGTAATCCCACAGGTGGCTCTGCACGTTTAGACTCACTCTTTTTAACAAGTGGTGCTTTTATTGTAATTGTAGGGAAATGCCACAACGACGCAAGTTCTTCTGCATTTAGAAACATTGGATCAGCTCCTATACCCCAACTTCTACCTTTATAACCAGCCATTAGGTTTCTTTGTCGTTTAGTATAAGACCATCTCATCCAAAAATAATCATCTTTTGGAACTTGAGG
>JAAZYG010000051.1 GCA_014239775.1 Candidatus Uhrbacteria bacterium
CTTGAAAACAGGCCAGACCGTAATCTGATCGTAATTAGACTTAAAAAAATATATTATTATGTTTAAATAAAAAAAATAAGGAGAATTTATTATGGCTAAAGGTCAGAACAGTAGAAAAAATGATAAAAAACCAGGTAAGACTCTAAAAGAAAAGAGAGCCGCAAAGAGAGATAAAAAAAATAAATAATCCCACGCAAGAAAGGTTGTGGAAGCCTCGTGAAACTTGGAACGGGAATTATTCTCAATGGGTAAGTCACCACGCTTTTAAGGGAGTTGTCCTCGGTTCGAATCCAAGCGGGCATGCCACTTAATTCGCCAAAAATTTTCACTTTTCCATTTTGGAATTATCTCTAGGGGGCCCTCATGGGGAAAAACGAAGTCAATTATCAATTCATGGCTACCATATTCAATGCTTTAAGCTGCATGTTGATGTCTGCAATTTGATTTTTTAAAACTTCATTTTCATGCATCATAGCATTAATTTTATTCTCTAGCATTAAATTTTGTTTGTCAGCTGTACGTATAGGTTTTGCTGATCCAAACTTAAAGGTAATACCTGCTTTAAGTGTTGCGTCTTCACTTTCACCACTGAACACAGTTGCTGTTCCTACATTAAATGAAGCGTTGTGAAAGATTTCAGGCATGTTGTTAACGAATGCAAAGTTTTGAAAATCAAATCCACAACCACCAGCAATCGCTGATGCACCATCATGATATCCAGTTCCAAGACCACACGTATAGCCAGCACCTTCAGCATTGGTTGGTAGCGATGCAAAAGCTGCACCTAGAGCAACAGAACTATCAATTGAGTCCATGACATCCACACCATCAACTAACAAGTTAGTGCCAGACGGTATATTTATGTCAATTCTGTTTCCAGATGAGTTAGTTGCATACAATTGTTGTCTTCCACCAGACTCTATTGTTACTAATGAGTTCTCACCAATGTGTGTCGCCCCATCAGATGTGACCTTGATCACATTTTTTCCGGACCAGGTAGTTGGATATATGGCTTGAAAGTCACTATCAAAGCTGGCAGACTGAGATATCGTATCAGTTACCGTATCATAAATCATAAATACATTGTTAGAGTCTTTCAGATAGTATTTTCCATTATATGAGTCCATGAATGAAGTAGTTGGAGTCCAATTCCCCGATGGAAAAGCAAATTGTTGCTTCAAGTCAGTTACACCAGTTAGTAAATTTATGCTATATAGTTCATGCTTTGAACTTACATTGTCCCACATTACTCCATAAAAAAGATCTTCTGCCTTCAAACTAAATGGTAGGCACAAAAATATCATCGAAATTATTATTAAAAATTTCTTCATAAACCTCTCCTTCTTTATTTGCTATAATTGTAATGGAAAATTACAAAAAAAAACTTACATAATTTAATAGAGTTTTAGGTGTTCATAGGGCGTCCTTAGCTTTGAAAACTTAACATTTCGATTTAATATTTATTGATTTACAATGCTTCATTGGTATTGTACGACTCTTTTAAGGGAGTTGTCCTCGGTTCGAATCCGAGCGGGCATGCCACTAAAACAGCCAAATTCCCTCCTTAACAAATCCCCAAATAGATTGCAGTGCGGGATATGTGCGTGATCAGGTTTAATAATTACAATTGATGGAGTATGCTTTTGCATGAAACAAAAAGGTTTCACACTCATTGAACTTCTGGTCGTTGTTGCCATCATCGGGATTCTTGCAGCAGTTGGGGTGGTTGCATTTAATGGTTTTATTGAGAGATCTAAAGATACGGTTTTAAAAAGAAATCATGAAATCGTTTTAAAATTTTTGATGACTAAAGCAATGGAGTGTGATGTTGGTAATCAATCAATAACATTCAAAGATGAATCTGGAAATGAAAATGTTACATATAGTTGTTCATCCAAAGATAAGACAGATTTTGCCAATAAATTACTTGTTCATGTTAATAACAATATTTGTGAAAATGTTTACAGGGCTGAGAGAGGATGTATGGTCATTACCGGTGGTTACATCGAAGAAGCTATTGCAGTTGATATTAATACAGGACTTTCTGGTTGTGCCATTCACGTTAGAACATATCCAATAAAGAATTTAAATCCAGACACATGGA
>JAAZYG010000040.1 GCA_014239775.1 Candidatus Uhrbacteria bacterium
AACTTTAAACAGTCGGACCACCGCCAAATCAACAGGAATTTTAGTTAACGAATTGTATATTGTTCCGAACCCTTTTCGCTTTCTGCGCCAGAAAAATAGAATTGGTGCAGTAAAAATGTATTGAAGAAAGGGAAGGAAATCAAATGCGATTGTAATCGCAACAACACTTACTCCAGCAGTTATAGCTAGTGTTGGTGTGGCAACATCTGCCACGGATTGTACAGCTTGAATCTCACGAATTGTCTCAAGCGCCTGCTGCACAGACTCAACAACCGGAGTTTCGAGAACGTCCTCGAAGAACACAGTAGCTGCTCCAAAAAAACCAGCTGGCTTCTCTTCAAGTTTTATTGTTTTGCTGTCACCTGTTGTAGCTTTATCTGTATCCTTGTCAGAATCATCTAAATCCTCCAACACAACAAGAGGAATAAGAGTAACTGACTCGTTTACGATATTGTTATCAACTGTGATCAACTGACTTACATAGGCTTCAAAACCGTCTAATGAAGCTTCTAATTTGTAAGTACCATTTAGAACATAATATGCGTATGTTCCATTATCAGGAGATGTTTGAGGATTCATTTGTCCATAGAATGACCCGTCCCATGGAATACTTGTATCTCCAAATACCTCGTTTAACTTGATTTGCACACCAGTAAGTGTTGCTTCTTCGCCATCGATGTCCTGTTTAGCGTGAGCACGTTGAACCACGCGCAGGAGAGAAGAAACAGACTCGGATGAACCATCTGCATATTCTGCAGTTAATTCAAAAGTGTACGTCTGAGAAGCAAATGGTGTTAAAACATCTGCTGTGTAGTACTTGATACTGTTCTTGTTTTCAAGAACCATCAAGTAAGTTTGGGAACCAATCTGTATGTTGACTGTATCAACATTGTTTCTGAGTTTACTTTCAGGTACCTCTACCCTTAGCAATTCAGTTCCTAGCACGTCAACCGTCTTAAACGTACCCGGAGTTAGAACAATGTTTTTATTAGCCACCAGAAATGCGACGTCACTGAAATCCAGATTTGAAACAACTCCAGCACCCATAGGAATTGAATCGTCTTCTGAACCAGGAATTACGTCTGGCGCATCTGGTAATCCACCAGCACCTCCCTCATCCGGGATAGCTGGCGCACCTGGAACGTCTGGAGCTGGTACTCCAGGATCGTCAATAGGTGGTAACAGAGGCTCCTCTCCTTCTGGCCCCTTAGGTACGTCTGTACCCAAAGCACCAGAAGCGAACTGCCCTGCTGTATCATATGAAAAAACTCCATAATAATAACTTGTATTATTGGTTAAGTCAGAATGCGTAAATGCTTCTAAAAGACCGTTGTAAATTTCATTACAATCCGCATCATCATGTGCATCTGGTAATTCATTTAAACAATAAATTACTTTTATACCTGCTAGATCTACATCGATTGGATTTGTCCAACCTAATAGCAACTCTGTATCACCCTCTATGATTCCAAAACTTGAAACATTTGCAGGAGGTAAATCTTGATTAGTTATAAAACTATTATTTCCAGACACTGATGAATTTGTAGCAGCATCGACTGAAGTAACTCTGAATTGATACTCCTGTCCTTCTATTAGATTGGTTAATACAATTGCATGCTGTGCAACATAATCACCATTTGATTCACTGCTTCCATAGCCAATATTCACACCGTAGTTAACTAAACTGGTCGAATTTTCATCTGTGCTCCACACAACCCTTGCTGTTGTACCTGTTATATTCTCTACTGCAATATCTGAAATTACAGGACCTACTGTGTCAGTTGTTGTAAATGTCTGTACTACAGAGTATCCAATATTTCCTACAATATCAGCTGATCTTATTTGAAAGTAATGCTGTGTGCCTGGCTGCAATCCAACCAATTCAATACTATGCACCTGTTTCATGTTTGGTTCATTTACTGACCCAATTTCTACTACATTTGTTAAACCATAGTAGACCTGACTGTTAGCATTTTCATTTGTATCCCAAGTAATAGTTGTTGATGTGTCAGTAACATTTGAAACGACTATGTTGGATATTGTTGGAGCTGTAATATCTCCTCCTCCTGCTCCTCCACAACCGCCACCTCCGCAGCCGCCACCTATTTGAGTAACAGTAGCACTGATGCCAGCTGTCCCTTGAGAAGAAATTGGTAACGCAATACTTCCAGAATCTGCAAATGTACCTCCAATACTTACAAAGTACGTGCCTACACTTGCTGGATTTATTATGTGATTAACACCTATACCAGAATCTGATGCTTGACTACCAATATCTATGATTACTTCTGATAATGCTGCAATTGCACCACCATCACCTGGACATACATTAACCGTTATCACATCTGCTGCTATTGTGACTGATGCATTTTCTGCACCCGAACAATCTGCAGCTGTAGTTAATGCTGAACCATCATCATTAATATCAACATCATCCTCAGTAATTAACGATGTATCAAATGCTGATGAAAATGTTAGTTGAATGGTTTGCCCTTCTAAAACACCATTTAAAGTTGTAAAGACCAATTTGTGATTGGCACTCTGACCAGCAACAAGCGTACTTATGTAATCATTCGCTTTTGTAACTGTTGCTGCATTTATTTGAGTAACCACAACAACGGCTGTAAGAAATACCGCCGCTATTGTTGTTTTCCAAATTTTTTGAAGTGATATACACACACATGAGTTAATTTACCGCTGTTTATTAACAGCCTTAGTTATTATTAGCCCCCACACAATTACTAACAAAACAAGTATCATCAACTGCCAAGGCAAATAAATCATTTTAATCTCGTCTACAATCTGAGTGTCAGCACCATAATCTAGCTCTAGACCTATTAAAACAGGTCCTATCGCAAAATTTTTCCATTGTTTCTTTATGGTTCCCAATAAACCAACATTTTCATTCTCTGTAAAATCAACTGTATATTTTCTAGTTGACCCAGGTAATACACGTCCTTTTTGTGTATTTAGATCTTTAGAAAGAAGTTCTCTGCCAAAAAAATCTACAATTTTTACTGTTCCTGTTGGTAATAAATGTACATTTCCTTGATTTTGAAGTCTTATATCGAATCTTCCATCAATCCTGAAGTTTACTTCACCTAAATCAGAGGTGAAATCCAGCAATCCTGCTTTTTTTACTGTTGCACCTTTAATTGTCATAAGTATCAACATTGCTGTTTTAGCATCAATGATTGCACCATTTGTTGCGACAACATCAGATGGAGTAAGTGAAACTGTAATTGCAGCATAGTGACCGCCAGCTTCAGCAAATTGTGGAACATTTATCTTATATGGAACATCTACCCTGCTATTTGCAGGTACAGAAACACTTCTTGAACTAAATGTAATCCACTCTGCAAGACCCTCATGATCTTCATTGTATTGAATGAACCTTGGTGAACCAGCGTCTTCTTGAGCCTCAAATTTCATGATGTCCAAGTAATAACTCTGTTCCACAGCACTGGCATTGATTATAGAAAAGCTCTTTGAGATGTTTTCACCCCTTTGTGCGTCAATTTCTGTAACCGACGGGGAAAGAGATGCTGCATCAACTGGATGAGCTATCAATAGCAGTGCAAGGAAACAAAATGTAATTATATTAAACTTCATATTAGAAATTGCCCGATGCTATAAAGGTTAATGTTTGAGCATAATTTCCAGTAACAGTGTTTGAATCTATTGCAGCTTTTAGAGTAATGAAGTTTCTTTCACCATATGCTGCAGTAGTCGTACTTACAACATCCTGTCCATTTACAGTAATTGCTGTATCCTCTGTATCAAACGTAGATGACACAATGTCTAAATCAGACGATTTTGCACCATATTCTTCTGAACCTGAACTTATTACACCGTCTGAAACATCATCGATTTCTGAAGTTGCTGTGCGAAAATCACCATCTTCAATTACTTGAACAACATATCCGTTACTATTCACTGAAGTTACCTCAAAACCTATAACACCCGTCTTTACAAGTGTGGTATCGAGCGAATCAAACGCCAGTGCATTTCCATCCAACTGATACAAATAGTCATTGGTACCATCAATTATAGGAACTGCACCTGAATTTACCATTGTGTCTAGCGTGATTGTGCCAACACCTATGGAAGAAATCCTACCCATAGCCGATATCTGTGCTTGACCAAGATCTTGTACAAACACCACATAATCACCTACAGCCAATCCTGCAGTGTCTGTGGTAACTGTCTTTCCAGCAAAAGCTGTAACAGGCTTAACAGACGTTGTGTCCTGAATAAAAAGATCGAATGTGATTATTTGGTCAAATATTCCAGCTCTGTACCCTGATTGCTCTATGTATGAGGCGCTTGTAGCTTCTTTTCCCGCAGTTGAGGAAATAGAGTCTCTTAATATGTAGGTAGCAGATGATGAAGTATCAGAACCCCCGGTAGAGATAGTATCCCACCTTATTTGATAGTTTGTTGAATTCATCTGGGCACTAGCAATGCCCACATATATAAAAAACCCCACAAACGCAAAGGATGTAATTAACTTAAATCTTTTCATACCTTTACATATATAATTCTACCATGAATACTAAATGTAGTCAATGTATTATTTCGCTAATCTTAGCGAAGAAATCATGTAAAAAACTGTGTATAAGTACATATTTTTGTATTAAAGTAGTAAAAAAGGTAATTATATAAAAGTTATCCACAGATTTGAGATTTTGTCTAGGCAGGTGTAGACAAACCATATAATTTTCAGTAAAAAATAAAATAAGCTAGCAGCCCTGTGTTAATAATTACAAGGTCTAGACATAACATCTATGAAATTATTTTAATGAAATAAACAACATATTTAATAAAGGTTTTAGTTGATGTATAAGTAGTACAATAATCCTGTCTTATAAATGTATGTATGCTGTATTAATACACTGATATTTTCTTTGTTAGATTCACATGAAACATAGAGAACTATATATCTGTGTATGTTGTTAGTATAAATATGACTTTGTTGTAGTATCTATCCAGATACCAAATGATAATAGATTGGGTTTTCTAAATAAATAGTAGTTACATATTGTAACTACTATTTATTTAGATTAAATCACTTTAGATTTGTATATTTTCATGCACACACCAAAAGAAGCGACAGCTCTTGTGTTTGTGTTTCTTTAATTGCTTATTTATCTCAATTTTTATTAGTGTTATTTGCACTAATAATTAATATTTTTACTAATACCTAGCTTATTTCTTACTAATAGCCACAACACCTTTGAATTGAAACTTGTTTGATATATTAATTCATTCAATTAAACACTTATTATATAAAATATTTTCAACTCATACTTATCAGCATTAGTAGTTCCATGAGAAACCGTCTATATACAGTAGTGCTCAAAAATTTTGAAACAAAAAAACTGCATATGCAGCATTAATGTTTGATAATTTAATATTTTTTCCTTCTAATCAACATAGATAGGGCAATAGCGCCCCAAACTATTTGCAAAGTTAGTGCAGGCCATGCTTGTTGGTAATAAACATTTATACCAACAAATACCGCACCAAATAAATTCATTGCTTGATAAACTGGACTTATCGCTGATATTTTTTTACGTGTCAGCATGTAATAGGCGAGTACTATAAGAACCGTACCTATCCATCCAATTAAATTTGAAGTGCTTATTTGCATATGTTTACACTATGGTGTTCCCGGGAGGAGTCGAACCTCCATCTCATCCTTAGGAGGGACGTGTTCTGTCCATTGAACTACAGGAACAGATGTGTCGTAAAATAATATATCAGTCTATATAAACATGTTATACTACGCCAACAGCACAATAATACGCTTGTTTTAACTCTTGGTCAAAGCCTATGTCATTAGAAATAGTTTTAATTGTATTAATAGTCATACTAGTAATCTCAGTTGTTTTGCTTGTATCTAAGAAATCGGGTTCTTCAGAGTTGAATTCTGCTGATTTATCGCAAATGTTAAATGAAATGAGGCGTGAATTACAGGACACAACAAACAACCAAAGAAAAGAGGTGCACCAAAAATTAGATACTATGAACGAAAGACTTGTTAAAAATATGTCTAGTTCATCTGAAATACTTCAAAAACATTTCAACCATACATCTGGACTAGTTAATAACGTAACTGAACGTCTAACTGAACTTGGATCTACAAATAAACAAATACTAGACTACAGCGAACAGTTGGGTAGTCTTGAGAATATATTAAAGAACCCAAAACAGAGAGGAATCCTTGGGGAGTATTGGCTTGAGTCTTTATTAAATCAAGTTTTACCGCCTGGCCAATATCAAATGCAATACAATTTGGGTGTTGATGAAAAAACTACACAGAAATTAATACCTGACGCTGTAATTTTTATAAAAGACATGATTATTCCAATAGATGCAAAGTTCTCCTTGGATAATTACAACAAAATCTCACAAGAACCTGATTCACAAAGACGAGAACAACTTGAAAAACAATTTAAGTCTGATGTAAAAATGCGAATAGATGAAGCATCAAAATATATACAGCCGGAAAAGGGTACTACCAACTTTTCTTTTATGTTTATACCAGCAGAGGGTGTGTACCACAATTTAATCACAGCAAACGTTGGTACAGTTAAAGTTAACAGTAAAAATTTAATAGAGTACGCTTTTGGAAAAGGTGTAATGCTTGTTTCTCCAACATCATTTTTTGCATATCTTCAGACAGTTATTCTTGGCTTAAAGGCACTTCAAATTGAAGAGTCTGTAAAGGACATACAAAAGCATACAGAAAAGCTTATGCGCCACATGAAGGCCTATGAGGAACATCATAATAGAGTGGGTAAGCATCTTGAAACCACAGTTCGTGCATACACATCCTCGTCACAGGAGTTGAAAAAAATTGATAAGGATATTTATAAAATAACTGAAGGTGTGGCTGGAAAAGAACTTGAGCCACTAGACATAGCTAGCTTAGTCGAATAAATATGGAAAGACGAAAAGAAATTCAAGCAATTGAAAAATATGGCCATCTAAAATTTCCAGAGGGTTTATCAAAATCTGATAAAGATTTAATTATAAACCAATGTGAGCACCAACAAGCAACAGGTGATCAGGAAATTCTTGGTTTTGCTGTCTCTTATCTAGAGGCAAAGCAGATTGGACTAGACTCTGAATTAATACAAAATCTCAATTCAAATAAAATTGAATTACTTATTTTGAAATGGGCGTCACAAATGGAAAAAAGAAATGAAAAAGGATACAGAAAAACACCTGTTCATTTTTCAAATATGACACAAGGCCTTAATCCAGACTCAATCGAAAGAGCAATGTCGTCTTTTTCTGATGCCTTTGTTGATTTTATTCAAAATACAATAAACTTAAATGATGAAAGAAGATTAACTGCCACAGAATTGTATACGGAATTTGAAAAAATACACCCATTTGAGGATGGTAATGGCCGAGTAGGTGATTTGCTGTGGAAAATAGCAAGAACACACGAGTCTGGCTCATGGCCTGAACAATTACCACCAGACGTATTTGGTGAGTCAAATGGTTGACATAATGCGTATTTCAGCTATACTAACGCTGTCCCAAAAAGTTCTCAAAGGAACTGCTCAAAAAAATATTATGCCAAATTTAGAAAATGCAAAAAAAGCATTACGACAATCTGAAAAACGTGCAGAGCGAAACAAGCTTGTAAAGGCTGAAATAAAGTCTTTAAGAGTGAAACTACGTAAAGCTGTTGTTGCAAAAAAACTTGAGGATGCAATTGAAGTAGCAAAAATGGTTTCAAAAAAGCTTGATAAAGCACACGCTAAAGGTGTTATGAAAAAAAACACAGTAGCAAGATACAAATCTCGTTTGATGAAAAAAGTAAACGCTTTAAAAACAAAATAAAATGGGCTCTTGCCCATTTTTGTTTTATATAAAAAATAAAAAACCCCTGATCAGATCAAGGGTAGTTGCTCAAAATTACATCTGAGCTTGAAAATTGATAGGTGGTTTACCATGAGGCTGAAAAATTCGTGGTTTCAAACCCTGCTTATTATAGCCAGGATACTGACCAATCCTCCAACGCTCACCAGTTGCTTCACTGTATAACCACGTCTCATTTCCGTAGGTGATACCTTTTCCAGAACAACAGCTTGATTCTGCAATAGTTGGTGCTGCATGCCCAGGCATATCTTTGTTCTTATGATTAAAGTACAGAAATCCTGCCTTGTCACCTGCTGTTACAGCTAATGATACTGTAAATATAGAAGCATCCTCACAATCACCTTCAAGAGAAATCAGAGAATCTTTCGGAGTCTTAGCTGTTCCAAGAACCGTACCCGCTATGTACTGAAAACTCTGTACGAAAGCAAGACGTGCACGTGCACGATCGTTTTCATTGTTGTATGGAGCTTCAATATCATGAACAAGACGTTGCATTAAAGGTCCTGTATCTACATAGGCATCTAAATCTGGTTGAACCATGATTTTTTTACCTTGAACCAAGACTTGTTTTTGAAACTTTACTCCAAGATCTTTTTGATCTTCAATCTTATTACCTATTGAATCCTCAACAGACCAATAAGTAATCTTTCTGAAAACTTCTCCTGATTTACTGATCAAAGATATAGAACCCTCGGTTAATGTCATTTGAAGAATTGTTTGATTGTTTCGATCAAAGATCTGAACAGATTCAGTCTTTTCACATGAACCAAACTTATTGAAAACGCAATTACCTTTCCTTCCATGAAAGATTAGATTACTACCTTCCCAATACTTCCAGGTTGATCCTTGCTCCTTAAACCTACCACTTACTCGTTGGACAAAAAATTTATCTCGTCTGACTTGAAGTGGACCATACTTATCAGTCATAAGAGTTCCGTCTGGTAGGACACTTATATCTGCGCTGATGGTAGAATATTTCCTTAGATCCACAGACACTGTGACATTACGCTTCTTTCCTAGATGATCTTTGAATTGTTTTTCAATCTCAAAGATTCGTGATATATCCCGAAGCTGCGATGCAGGAATATTCCATTGATCGCCTTTTTTAACACGCTTCTTTGGATTTGGTGCTGTGTTATTTGAAACAATGGAAAAAAATTCCTTCTGACTCATAGAACTGAGTGCTTGGAATATGTACCGTCTCTCTTCATCAGTCTTAAGCGTAAACTTAACCTTTGACTGCTTGGTCAAAGTGCGAAAAATTCTTTTAGAATAAAATTCGTAATTATCCAAATAGAATTTTACAGATACTGTGTCCTTTTTTAAAACCTCAGTATCAATTGGTTTCTTTGGTGCATGCTTATCCTTCTTATTGTCCATGCGATAGAATGCATTGCCATCGTAGGCAACATCCTTTTTCTTGAAATCCTCAAGAAGGGTACGTATAAACTCTTCATTGATTTTCTCACCCTCATACTGAGCTAGGACATCCTCGTAAACATCAGATAGGGGAGTGCCGTACATTGTAAGCAATTCTGGACAGATCTCTTTAAAAAGCTCAATAAACTTATCTTCGGAAACACTAACAAGCTTGCTTCGTTGCCAAGCACGTTCAGCATTATCTATGACTTGATTAAAGCCTGGAGCTACGTCATCAATTCCTTTCTGGAGATAATCTATGTGCGTAATCCTTAAAACTGCGTAATTACAGCCTAGTGCACTAATAAAGACTAAGCATAAAAATACAATCAAGTTTATAAATTTATTTATAAACCCAATATCTTTGTCATCTTTACTTGATACGATATTTGTATCTGTTGAACTATTTTCTGTTCCTTCGGGTTTGTCTATGTTGTTCTCCACGATTATTCCCTTGTAAAGTGCTTTAACTCTTAATAAGCCACATACTTAAAAGAGCATCTAACATTAAGTAAAAAGTTTATGATTGTCAACACCTAAGCTTTTATACTAAAAAGCATATAAACATAAAAGAACCTCTTGTAAGGTTCTTTTATTTTATTAATTTGTCTGTCAAAAGATCTACTGCAAGGTCTGGTTTAATTTGACCTGTTTTTATTTTGAAATCAAATTCGTATAAAAGCTTATGAACCTCTTTTAATCTTTTGTATTCAAATCCAACAGCTTGCTGCATAGCCTTTTGTGCAACAAATGGATGCACATCCATTTCATTCGCCAGATCCTGTTTACTGGCACGTGGGTTTTCATCCAACAATGATCTTGCTGCTAATAATATTTTAACCTGTCTGCCAAGCATTGTAAGTATGTAATGATCATTGGCACCTGAAAACCTCTCTTCTTTTAAAAGACGTACAGCTGTTTTTGTTTGTTTCTTTGAAACAGCATCCATTAATGCAAAAATTTGTCCCTCAAATGATGCACGCACCATATCTGAAACCATTTCTACAGAAATTACAGCACCATCAGCATATGTAATCAGCTTATCTATTTCATTTGACATATGCCAGAGATCAGGACCAACTGATGCAACCAAATTCCGTAGTGCAACCCCGTCAATACGACCACCTTTTTGACTAATGCGAGATCCAACCCATTTACTAAGCTCTAAACCTTGTAATTTTGGATATGTGTATGTGTGTACATCTGGTAGTTTTGTTAAGGCTTTGAATAATGATTTTTTTTCTAGTTTTTTCGTACTACCATTTTCATAAAAAATAACTATCGTTGATTCTGGAATCCTTCCAAATCCATCAATCCAAACTTTACTCGCATCTTTATTTGTACCTTCAATCAAACCACCTATAACCACCATTCTTTTGTCTCCCAAAAAAGGATAGGAACATGCTGCCTGCAAGACTTCACCATGATCCAATTTTTCTTTTCCTGCTTGAGGAAAAATATTTGTATTAATACCTGTTGGATCAAATTTTTTTGAAAAAGCATCTTTCATCTGCTTAACCCTTTGCTTTACACGAAATGCATCCTCTCCATAAATAATAATATACATAATCTGTTGCCTCTGTTACTTATTCCAAGTTTTCATCTCACCCCAATTGTCTCCATACTCCACGTCAACAACAAGAGGCACGTCAAATGATACAACATCTTCCATTGATTTTTTAATGCCTAAAACTGCTTTCTCTACATCTTTTTCACCACACTCAAACACCAATTCATCATGAACCTGCATTAAAACCTTAATATCAAGCCCGCTTTTTTCCACCCATTTATCAACCACAACCATTGCCATCTTCATTATATCTGATGCTGCACCTTGAATAGGCATATTAATTGCCATACGCTCTGCTTGTGCAATCAATTGAGGCATTCCCGAATTTATTTCTGGAAAATATCTTCTTCTACCAAACATTGTGGTCACAAATCCTTCCTCGTGTGCCTTATTTTTTGTTTCATCTAAATAATCTTTAATTGAGCTATGTATCTCAAAATATTTTTCAATAAACATCTTTGCTTCTGCAAAAGTCATGTCTGTTGAACGAGAAAGTGACCTTGCACCCATTCCATATATAATACCGAAATTAATAGCCTTGGCAGAATATCGCTGTTCTTTTGTTATGTCTATTTCATGAATACCCAAAACCTCAGATGCTGTTCTTTTGTGAATATCAGCCCCTTCATTAAAAGCATCGATAAATGGTTTGTCCTGTGCAACCACAGAAACCAACCTTAATTCTATTTGTGAATAATCTGCTGCAATCAATTTTTTACCTTTTGAAGCAATAAATGTATTTCTTATTTTTCTACCAAGCTCTGTTTTAATTGGTATATTTTGTAAATTTGGCTCAGACGAGGAAAGTCTTCCTGTTGCTGTTACTGTTTGATTATAAGTTGTATGTATTCGACCGTCTGATTCAACCAGTCTTGGCAAAGCATCAACATATGTAGACTGTAATTTTGTAAGCTCACGATATTTAGAAATTAATGGAATAATTTCATGTTCATCCCATAATTTTTCTAGTTCTGAAGCAGCTGTAGAATAACCTGTTTTTGTTTTTTTAATTTTTTTTGTTGGCAACCCCATTTTTTCAAATAAAATTTCAGAGAGTTGAAGTGGGGAATTAACATTAAAATCTATCTTTGCTAGATGTCTAATTTTTTTATCCAACTTTTCTATTTCGACTTTAAGTTCTTTTGAAAATTTTTCTAAAGATTTTGCATTCAATTCAATTCCAACTTTTTCCATGTTATACAAAATAGTAACTAACGGCATTTCCATTTCAATAAATATCTTTAACATCTCAGCATCATTAAGATTATTTATGAGCTTGTTTGATAAATCAGGTAAAATAAAAACACTCTGTGCAAACTTTTTATAATCTGCATCCTTATTAAAACTCTCTGGAACTTCTTCTATTTTCTTATTAAGTACTTTTTGTGCAACAGAACTTAGATCATATGAACGAGAACCTGAGTTGAGTAGGTATGCGGCAATTTTTGTATCAAATGATATGTTTATACCAAACCCAATTTCATGTAGTAAATTCTTTAAATCGTGTGTTATAACCTTTTTTACATGGTTTAAATCTTCTTTAATCAAATTAAGATGGTTTTTTGTTGGATTTGGTATAACCATAGTCTTGCATCCATCAGAAATACCTATAGCAGCCAATGTCCCGCCAAATAAATCAGCTTGCTGCTCAGCAATTAATACACCAACCACATCTTTAGAAAGTGTCTTTATAAATTCTGTAAGTTTTTTTTCATCACGCACTATCTCAACTATATTTTTATTGGTTTTTATATTCTGAATTTTTTTTTCAACCACTACACCACCATATTTTCTCAGTAATGTTCTAAATTCTAATTTAGAAAACATTTCAAGTAGTTTTTCTGAATCCCTTCCCTTTAATTTTGTTTTTGAAAAATCTGGATCAAGTTTTATATCTAATATTAACTTAACTAAATACTTTGAATCCATTGCAGCTTGTTTATTTCCCCTAAGTTTCTTTGCAGTTTTTTCTACAATCTCCTCTTTTTCAAGTGCTTTATATACTCCCTCTATTGAACCGTAATCTTTTATTAAATTTGTAGCAGTCTTTTCTCCAACACCTTTAATCCCCGGTATGTTATCAGACGGATCACCTCGCAATGCTTTATAATCTATCAATTGATCTGGTGTTAATTCATACCTATCAAACACAGCTTGTGTATCATAGGTTTTTGTTACAGAGATTCCTTTTTGAAAAAAAATTATATCAGTACTTTTGTTAACAAGTTGAAGTGAATCTAAATCACCTGTAACAATAAGTGTGTGAAAATTATTTTTTTCAGCATCTTTTGCAAGAGTGGCAATAACGTCATCCGCCTCAAATCCCTTTGCATCAATTGATACCACACCATACGCTTCTAACAACTCTCTGATGATTGGAATCTGGTCGTATAACTCTTGCTCCTTCTTTTTTCTGTGACCTTTATATTCTTTATAAAATTCATGACGAAACGTCTTTCCTGGCAAATCCCAAGCAACAGCAATGTTGTCTGGCTTATACTTTTCAAGCATCTTTTCCATCACCATTGCAAAACCATAAGCAGCGTTAACAACCAGACCATCTTTTGTAATAAGTGGTGGCAAAGCGTGCCAAGCACGGTGCAAAAGAGCATTTCCGTCCAGTGCTAAAAATGTTGGTTTTTTTGACATGGAGGTAGTTTAGCATACAGTTACTATTACAGAAAAAACAAAAAAAAAGCCGCGCATCATCCTTACGGAATCTGCGCGGCAGAAACGTTAGTTTGAAACTAACGAGTTGATTAACAAGCCGTGGCTTGCTAATCAGGCATAGGCAACAGCAACATTGTCGGAAGTGGCAGCGTTTGCCATTTCGGCAAAATAACTACCAAACTTCTCAACCGTGGAAAAAGCAACCACGTTGGAACCGCCGTTCTTGTCGACCTGAGCAACGAAGCCCTGACCATCAACAGCCTGAACGTTCAAACGAACGATCGGAGCACTATTGTCCTTGACCTTGGTCAAGAGAACGGCCTTATCAATATCGGTGGTCGTGCTGACAATGTCTCCATTATCATTCCAGCTGAACTGAACCGGAATAAACCGATACTTGCTATCCTCAAGAGTGAGGAGAGTGGAAGCCTTGGCACCATCAACAATCGCGATCTCAGAGATATTACCCTCTTCAATCTGGGTTCCATTCCAATCGATCTCCTGAACTTCTCCAGTCAGATAATCAATGATCTGCTTGCTGGTGGTCGCATAGAGCATGTCGCTCTGATAGGTCGCGATTGCAAAAACCTCAGTACCAATAACGGCAGTACGTGCCTGAACCTCGGAGGTGTCAAACGGCACACTGATGCTCTTGAAGGTCGACGGAACTCCGTCAATCTGAGCAAGAATCGTTCGTTCACCCTCACCGCCATACATAAGCATGGTTTGTGCTTGAGTACGACTGCACTTAAGCGTACGATCATTTCGATACAGAGTGTCAAACAGAGTATTGAAAGCCTGCTGTGTAACCTCGGTGAGCTTAACCGCGCCTGCATCAATCACAGCCA
This sequence comes from Candidatus Uhrbacteria bacterium, assembly GCA_014239775.1. Lineage (GTDB taxonomy): Bacteria > Patescibacteriota > Patescibacteriia > UBA9934 > GWF2-40-263 > JAAZYG01. The sequence goes on from JAAZYG010000040.1 coordinate 14,407, forward strand.
AATTAAGACTGGTGTCCATCTGTGTGACCATGTGAACGTAGTTGTAGCCATCGAGCTGCAACGAGTTCAACTGATCCTTGTTGATGGTCGTCTTGACCTGAGCAATGTCCGTCTTGGTGTCGCTGGTGGACAAATAGACCATGTGAAGTCGCGCGTCGTTGTTCTCATCCTCGGAAATTCCGATAGAGATGATACGAGCGGGATTCCATGCCTCAAGCTTGATCTGATCAGTGATCGACTCAACAACCTGAGTAAGGTCACCTTCTACGGTATTCAGGTGAACACCGAAGATTCCGGTCTTGATCTTTGGACTAATTGCCAGCCAATGGTTTTTAATAAGGTTCATTTTTCCCTCCTAAATGGGATTAATGGTTTTAACACCGCCCCAAGTCACCACGACTTGGATTGGTACGAATTTTCCGAAGATATTCCGGAGACTCACTCAAAAAATTTAAGTGAACGGGCCGAAATATACACCCCCCATAAAAACATGTCAAGGGTGGATAAGTACTAGGTCTAATTATTTACTAAACTTAGTAAAATTATCAACTTTTTTAAATCAAAAATTTATTACAGAAATTATATTATAAAATTGGTTATAACAAAAAAACACCAGCCAAGGCCGGTGTTTTAATTATAACTAATTTTTATAGCAAACTATCAATTGATGATGCTACAGCTGAGTAAGGAAGAGCTCCCTTAATTGGCACAACTTTTCCATCTTGATTTATTATAAATGAACCAGGTGTTCCGCTTATACCAGCCGCTCCACCAGCTTGTGCTTGCTTTTGCACTTTTTCATTATATTTACCTGAATCTACACAATCATTAAATTGACCTGTGTTTAGACCAAGATCTGCAGCAATTTTTTTATACACATCTGAACCTAGAGAATCACCTCCTTCAAATATCTTATCTGCAAATTCCCAGAATTTTCCTTGCTCTGCAGCACACTCAGAAGCGTTTGCTGACGGCTCTCCCTCAGGATGAAATGAAAGAGGAAAGTGTCTGTATACCCATTTAACCTTACCTTCATACTCATCCATTACTTGCAACATTGAAGGATGGAACCTTGAACAGAACGGACATTCAAAATCTGAATATTCAATAATTGTAATAGGTGCATCTTTGTCACCACGAACATTATCCTCATCTGTAACTTCTGGAATATCATCTGCATTTACAGTTGGCTCAGGTGCTTGTGTTGGAACAGGTGTTGGAGCTTGCGCTACAGCACCTCCAGATCCAGAACCTGCATTTAGCGAAAATCCATCTCCACTAATAACCTGGCTTCCTAGTAATACAAACCCCAGGGTTCCGATACTTAAAATTGCTGTTATAAATCCAAGCCAAAACGCTTGCTTTGAAGGAAGCAGCTCTAGAACATTTTTCATCTTCTTAGGTTTTGACGGTGAATGATGGGAATTTCCCATAGGTGTGTGATCCATAATTTTATTTTGTGTTTTATATAATTAAAAAATAAACTAAACAAAACAAACTACATTCCATGTGTTGCCACCATATTTGGCAAGAATCTTTTTTTATATGGACCGTAACGTATAAAAATTGGATTAGAAAATAACTTCCAATAACTTACGTTTATTTTTTTTATAACTGTAATTGCTACAAAAATAACAACCAGCGCAATAAACAATGTATTAGTTGTTCTTTTCAATAAAATTGCAACATGTGAATCTGTATTCTCAAACAATGATGGTGCTGATGCATGCTCTGCAGCACAAAACCCACCAATCAATGATTCCCCTTGAATATTTGTATTACAAATTCCAGATTTTAAGAAAAACAAAGAACATATCGTGAGACTAATTAATATAATCATTGAAATATATTTAAGTGCTCCTTGATTCATAATGAGCACATCCTAGCATATATGAGTTTTGAGCAGAAGTGGATTCTTTAAATACAAAATGTGTCGTATAATACACATGTATGAAGAGAATAAATGCTTATATTACAGATTTTTTAGAATACCTAGAAATTGACAGAGGAAGATCTGCTAGAACAATTAAAAACTATGATTTTTATTTAAAAAGATTTTCTAATTGGGCAGAAAATCCTAAACCTGACAAGGTAAACACAGATCTTATTCATAAATACAGATTATATTTAAACAGATTAAAAGAAGGACGAGATGATGAAACTCTAAAAAAATCTACACAAAATTACCACCTTATAGCCTTACGTGCATTTTTAAAGTACCTAGCAAAACATGACATCAAAACAATGTCAGCTGAGCAAATCGAACTTGCAAAGCAATCAAAACGCACTGTTGCATTTTTAGAAACAGATGAATTAATAAAGCTACTCAAACAACCAATGTTGATTTCAAATGGAATGATTGCATTTAGAGATAAGGCTATTTTAGAACTATTATTTTCAACTGGAATGCGGGTTTCTGAGTTAGCAAATCTAAAAATTGATCAAATAAATTTGAAACGTGATGAATTTACAGTTCGTGGAAAGGGAGATAAGCCAAGAATTGTTTTTTTATCAAAAAAAGCAAAAGAAACAATAAAAGAGTACGTTGGAAAAAGAAGAGACGCATCCCCCTATATATTCATCTCACACGACAGAGCAAAAAAAGATAGGAAATATTCAGGACCACTCACACCACGTTCTGTTCAAAGAATAGTTGAAAAATATGCTTTGACAGCTGGTATTACAAAAAAGATCACACCACACACACTTAGACACACATTTGCTACAGACTTACTTTTATCAGGTGCAGACATAAGAAGTGTACAATCCATGCTCGGACATGAGTCTATTACAACAACTCAAATTTATACACACATAACAAATAATCAAATGAAAGAAGTGCATAAAAAGTTTCATGATAAAGGAAGAAATGATTTATGAAAACTTACAAACATACACAAATTGGGAAAGACATGATTATTATTTTTACAATATTATTAGCCATATTTTTTTTGTGGAGTAACACAACTGCATATGTTTGGATGGATACAGTTATGTTTATTTCAATAATGAGCGTGGTTTTTATTTTACTCCTTTTTGGATCACTAACCGTTTCAGTTAATCAAAGTTTTATAAAAATTAAGTTTGGAATAGGTCTTATTAGAAAAAAATGGCCAATCACAGAAATTGAAACTGTAAAAGTTGTTAGAAATAAGTGGTGGTATGGACTTGGAATCCACATGACACCGTATGGATGGTTGTATAATGTATCTTGTCTAGATGCTTTGCAAGTACAATTAAAAAATGGGGGTATGCTCAGAATAGGAACAAACCAACCACATGAATTGAAGCGTGCGATCATTGACCAAATAGGTAAAATGGGGTAGTATTTTGTACCGAAACTGGTCAACTTTATTTTTAAAGTAACTAGTAATAAATATATTGATATTTAATCAGTTTTTGCCTCGGTAGCTCAATGGATAGAGCAGGAGTGTTCTAAACTCAAGGTTGGGGGTTCGACTCCTCCCCGGGGCACCAGTTTAATATCAATCAGAACATTAACCATGGCGACCATGGTGAAACGGTTATCACAGCGGTTTGTGGTACCGCTATTACGGGTTCGATTCCCGTTGGTCGCCCCATAAAAAATCTTCTACTCTTAAAGTAGAAGATTTTTTATTATCTAATTAAAAAAACTCCCACACACAAAGCATGGAAGGTTTTGCTGTATTATTAAATTTTATTGCTCCGCATGATAATTAACCAGTTGATTCACACCCAAAGACACTACTGCCGCAATAATAAACGAAACACCGATCGAATAATAATACGTAACAAAAATCAATAACAGCAACATTGAAGCACGTCCTATTGTTAATGATATTTCACGCAATAAAGTGTACTCATCAATATAATGACCAGAATCTGCAGCTTGATCATATGACAATACATCAATTGGTGTCCTGAGAATTATTGATCCAAGACTATGAAATGTGGATGCTGCAAATACACCAGCAACTGTCTCGACCAGTCCTTTAAACACCCACCCCAAAGCATAGACACCACTACCTATCTTAATTAATTTCTTTTTAGAAACACTGTCGGTCTTTCGTCCTATAAATAATTGCAATGCAAGGCTTATCAAAACAATGATCGATGCAAAACCACCAACGTTGAAATAATTACCTGAAAAAACTATATATAAAAATATTGGCCACACAGTTACACCTACAACATCCTCAGCACCATATGCCATCATTGATATGGTCATTGATCTATATTGTTTGGAATAAACCTTCTTAAACGTTTCAATAAAACCGAACTCAAATTTAACTTTATGTTTTGGTAAAAATAACAGAGGAACTATAGAAGTAAGCATTAATAAAATCCCTACACCAAAGGATATGTCATACCCATGTTTTGTTATTAAAAAACCTCCTAAAATTGGAGCCAATATGCTAACCAATATCTGTACTGAATAGAATTTTCCAATCTGATCACCTCTTTTATTTTTTTTTGTAAAATCAGCCATGTCTATATTAATTGGCGACCAGTACAACACAGACACAAGCATTAAAAAAAATATCGTTGCTCCAATTAATAAATTTTGATTTAAAAGACCAGAATTATTAATCAAATATACGGAAATAAAAAAACCAACGTATCAAAATATTCCTATTATCATACTTGGAATTAGACCAATTTTTGAAAAAATTTTTGCACCTACAACAAAAAACGGTAACTTAAACAAGAAATTTATAAAATAAAATAACAAAACAAATGTGATCGATGTTCCAAATAACTCATACCAAAAAATAGGCATAAATACACCTACCAGACTAACTGCTGAAAATGACAAAACCCTGTGACCAGCCAGCACTGGCAAAATAGCACCATGAGACAATGAATGCCTATTATGCCTGAATGGATGACTAACTTTATCTGGAAAATAATGTCGTTTCATATGCAAAATTATTATATCAAATTTTGAATTTTTAACACTTGACAATAATGAGTAATTTAGCTAAATTTAGGCCATAAATATTAATTAGCGTCATCTTGGTTTTAAGATTAAGCACTTTTACTTGGATGAACGCAGGAAATACGAAATTATGCTTACACAAAAAAAGAAACTTAATGTAATTGAAAAGTTTCGAACACATAAATCAGACACTGGATCTCCTCAAGTTCAGATTGCGATTTTAACTCTAGAAATTGAAGAGTTAACAAAGCACATGCGAACTCACAAAAAAGATCACTCATCTCGTCGTGGACTTATTAAAAAAGTAAATGAACGACGTAAGTTATTAAAATATCTTGAAAGAGAAGATGAAAAACAATTTATAACAATCAAGAAAGCTCTTGGTTTAAAATAACATTACCCCGCCATTGTGCGGGGTGTTAAATTTTTACAATATGTTTAAACATAAAGATCAGCGTGTTGCAGTTTTTATAGACACGCAAAATATGTATTATTCGGCTCGCTATCTTTTTAGCCGAAAAGTTAATTTCAAAAATATAGTTGAAGACGCGGTTGCTGGACGAAAATTAGTAAGAGCGCAAGCTTACGTTGTTAGCACAAAAGGTGCTGAAGAAAGACCTTTCTTTGAAGCACTTCAAAAATCAGGAATTGAGACAAGAGAGAAAAATCTAATCGAATATTCATCTGGTCATAAAAAAGCTGACTGGGATGTTGGACTAACAATAGATGTTGTTGGAATGTTAGACATGATTGATGTTGTTGTTCTTGTGTCAGGTGACGGAGATTACATTCCATTAGTTGAGTACGCACAAAGCAGAGGTAGAAGAGTAGAGGTTATGGCATTTGGTGAAACAACATCGTCTAACCTTATTGATTTTGTTGATGACTACACCAACCTATCTGCAAACAAAAGAAGATTTTTAATTGGACCTGCAAAAAAATCAAACAAATCAGAAAAAGAAGAAGATCTTGAGGAATTAAGCGAATCAAAGGAAGACATGTTTATGAATTCAGACGATTAGATCTTAAAAAATAACTAATAAATTTTACTAATCAGTAACTTAATCAATCCTGTAGAAACAGTGAGATTTCGAACAAAACGTTTGATGTCTTGAGCTTCTACAGGATTCAAAAAAATATGAATGAATCAAAAAGATTCGAGACTGTATGGGGTGATAAAACGCTATCTATTGAGGTGGGTAAGTATGCAAATCAAGCAGGTGGCTCATGCATTGTTCAGTATGGTGAAACTGTACTTTTAGTAACTGCGACCATGAGTTCAAGAGAAACACATCTACCATTCTTTCCTTTAATGGTTGATTTTGAGGAAAAACATTATGCAGCAGGCCGAATCAAAGGATCTCGTTTTATGAAACGTGCAGGTAGACCAACCGATGAAGCGGTTTTAACATCAAGATTCATAGATAGAGCAATTAGACCACTTTTTCCTGAAGGAATGAAAAATGAGGTACAAGTAATCATCACAAATCTTTCTTTTGATGGTGTAAATCCACCAGATGTACTTGGTTTAATAGGTGCTAGTTGTGCATTGCACATTAGTGACATACCTTGGAATGGTCCTATTGGTTGTGTACGTATTGGAGAACAAAACAATGAAATGGTATTGAATCCAACATACGAACAACAAGAAACATCTACTCTTGATCTTGCTTTTGCAGGCACAACTGAAAAGGTAATCATGGTTGAGGCTGGTGGAAAAGAAGTTTTAGAAGATGTGGTTCTTAAAGGCTTCTGGTTTGGACTGGAACAAATGGCAGCTCCATTAAAACTAATAGAAGAAGTACGAGCAGCTGTTGGAAAAGAAAAACGTGATGTAATCTCACCAAAAACAGACGAACAAAAACAAATAAAAGAAGATCGCCTAAAAATAGAGGAACTAGCTAAGCCTTTTATACTTGCGCAAGTAAAAGAGCTTTTCTTTACAACTCCTCAAGCAACAAAATCTGAAAGAACTTCTCAAAAATCCGAATTAAAGGAAAGAACAAAAGCTTTCTTGGTTGAAAAAGAGATCGATGACGACATGATCTCTTACGGAACAAATATCGTCTCAGATGTGATTGAAGAAGAAGTACATAGAGCAATTGTTGAAGACGGGAAAAGAATTGACGGAAGAGAAATTACTGAAATAAGAGAACTGGTCAGTGAAGTTGCACAACTCCCAAGAGTTCATGGAAGTGGTCACTTTATGCGTGGTGAAACACAGGTACTTACAGTTGTAACACTTGGTTCACCCGGAGATCAGCAACTGCTTGATGGTATGGAGATTGTTGGTACAAAACGATACTTCCACCATTACAACTTTCCCCCATACTCTGTAGGTGAGGTTAAACCAATGCGCGGACCATCACGTCGTGACATTGGTCATGGTGGACTTGCTGAAAAAGCTCTTAAAGGAATGCTTCCGTCAAAAGAAGATTTTCCTTATACAGTACAAGCTGTATCTGAAGTGTTTGGATCAAATGGATCAAGTTCAATGGCATCAACATGTGGATCAACACTTGCTCTTATGGATGCAGGTGTGCCGCTAAAGTCTCCTGTTGCTGGAATAGCAATGGGACTTGGTAATTTTGGTGGTAAATGGAAGGTAATAACAGACTTACAAGATCTTGAGGATGGAAAAGGTGGAATGGACTTTAAAATTGCTGGATCCAAAACAGGTCTTACTGCCATTCAAATGGATACAAAAACAGATGGATTGTCTAAAGAAATAATCGAGCAAACATTCAACCAGGCAAAGGAAGCACGAATACAAATCTTAGAATCAATGGCTAAAGCAATTTCAGAACCAAGAAAAGAACTTTCAGAATATGCACCTCGCATAATTTCAGTACAGATAAACCCTGAAAGAATTGGTGATGTAATTGGACCTGGAGGAAAAATGATAAATGAAATAATTGAAACAACAGGAGTACAAACAATAGACATCGAAGACGATGGCTTGGTATTGATTACATCAATAGGAGGCGATGCTGCAGAAAAAGCAAAACAAATGATAGAACGCCTTACAAAAGAAATAGCTGTAGGTGAAGTTTATAAAGGTAAGGTTGTGAGACTAATGGATTTTGGTGCAATAGTTGAATTCCTACCAAAGAAAGATGGAATGGTTCATATTAGCGAAATGGCTCCATGGAGAATTGAAAAAGTTACCGATATAGTAAAACTTGGACAGGAAGTGATGATAAAAATAAAAGAAGTTTCAGATGGACGAACCTCTTTATCTATGAAGGATGCTCCTGGAAATACATACCCTGAACGCAAGGAACCAACAAAAGACAGCAAACCCACCACATCAAACAAAAGACCCAATGAAAAAAGAAGGCCTCTGGTTGTAAAGAAAAAGGATGATTAAAATAATGAAAAGACTAAACATACCACTTAGAAGACACTACAGAACAACTCACCAACCAAGGTGGGTTGTTTGGCTATTGGCTGCATTATTTATATCTATATTATTTACAACATACACACTGTCCACATTGTGGTTTACAAGACCTTCTTTATTAAAGGCAGCACCAATAAATACAGAGGTGGCTATAAACATAATATCAACGAAGTCAAATACCACCTCCTTAGTACAATACCTAAATAATATTCCGCTTATATCAAATCGATCTTTAACTATTAATGATCTTAAATCTTATATAAACAGAGGTTTCGTACTATTCATAAACAAAGACGGTAGTCGTTCTATAGCACTTAATACAAAAATCAATGATTTGCCAATTGCATTATTTGATTCTCATTCTGTTGTAATACAAGAAATTGATAAAAATACAGTACTTTTATCTGAACGATTAATGCCAATTGGAGAAATGTTGGTAAAAAAAAACATAAAAAGAGCAATTCCATTCATAAACAAGAAGCTTTTAGCAACAATATACACGTCTGATAATAAAACTGGAGTTGTATATAAAACAACAAATTCAATTGAGATTGTTATAAATGACATTAAGATAGCATCAATAAACAGATCCTTGCCAAACAATACCATTGCCTTTTTGTCTACACCAGTATTGACAAAAAATGATGATTTACTGGAATCTTTATTAGGAAATACAGACAGTGCAATGAACTCCCTCTCTGTAAAAAAGATTCTTGTTGATATATTAAACTCAAATGGCAACTTTTTAATAACAGAAACTGATAAAAATATTGATATTTTAGTAGAATCCGATCTAAATATTGAAGAAAGTGAACGTATTAATCTGATTAAAACGATTGTATCTACTCAAAACCCAATACTTAAGGTTACGAAGCTTGATGATGGTACAGAGATGCAAGAACTTATTATTCAACCAGAATTATTGTCAGTAGAAGAAATAACAATGATGGGCCACGAGATAATTAGAATCTCCAACAAAAATACAGGACCTTATTTTATTAATAAAAATGGTAATTTACTATTTTCAACCAATGAAGCAAATTTACGTTTTTGGCTCAACAAAGATTTGAATGAAAGTATGTTGAAGATCTGTGACGCAAATTCAATCGGAATTTTACTAGATCCATTCTTGAAATCAATAAAATCTGAAGTTTCTTCTATAAAACCAATAAATTTTTACGATATGCTATCCAAATTTAATAGTATTGGTGTAAAAGCACAAAAAAATAGTGTAAAGATAAGTTTTTGTCTATAAATGTGGATAACTTATTTATAAGTACTCTATTTTGTGGATAACTTTTATTTTTATTTGTATACATTGAACACAAAGTTGATCCATTATTATTTTTTTTAGCTAGTGTTAGCCATATAATAATAGATTGACTTTAGGGTATTTTTTTGCTATTATAGTTATGCGATCAAATGATCGCTTCGCTCATTCATATCTCACTTAGATTGTTTATTAAATACACTAGCTTGTCGGTGGATGCAATGTGTCCCCCTTAAGTGTACTAATGTAAACATGACCATCTTACTGATCTGATTAAAAGTCAATCAAAACAAAAACAAAAGCGAAATATCTCGGTTAGCTTGCATCAACAACGCCTAGCAAAGGTGTGCAGCGAGTAAAACCAAAGATCGGTGAACGATGACTTAAGTGCTTGGAATCATGAATATGATATTAGCAAAGATGTCGAGTTTTGAAACTCATTATATGAGTTGTAGAACCCGACATCATCTGCTGATAACAGAGATTCCTTCTTAAGGGGCAAGGCCTATTTATTCTTTAAATAAGAGGTCCTCTGCCCTTCTTTTTTTTTTCCAAAAATGATATGCTATTTTAACTTAAAAAGAAAAATATGGATAAGAAATTAGCAAAAACAATGAAGGATAGGCTTGAAAATGAAAAAAGTCGGCTTGAATCAGAGTTATCAAGGTTTGCACATAGAAATCCAAATTCAGCAGAAACAGATTTTAATGCAGATTTTCCAAATCTTGGTGATAAGGAGGATGAAAATGCATCAGAGGTTGCTCAGTTCTCAAATAATCTTTCACTTGAAGATGAGTTAGAAAAGGCATTGCGTGACACAGAAAAAGCACTTATAAACATAGAAGAAGGAACTTACGGTGTTTGTAAATATTGCTCTGAAAATATAGATGCAAAACGATTGAATATTAGACCGACATCAAGTTCATGTATTAAATGTAAAAAAACACTTACTCAAGAAATGTGATTTATCCGTATAAAAGAATCTTCACCCTTTTGCCAATTGTTATTTTTATTGTTATTGCAGATGAATTTTTAAAATACTTTAGCTTAGATAGACTACCTTCTGAAACTGATATTATAGATCCTAATTTTATTGAATTTGCTATACACAAGAATTTTGGTATGGCATTTGATATTCCATTTAGACTTGGTTTGATTGTTTTATTTTCTGTTATCATTGGTGCTTTTCTTGCTCATATTGCCTATAAGAATTATAAAAAGCATCCTGACATTAGCTTTTCAGCTCTTGTAATAATAATTGGTGCTGCTGGAAATCTGTATGACAGACTGGCGTATGGGTTTACTGTTGATTACCTATTAATACTAGGTAAGTCAGCGATAAATCTTTCTGATCTGATAATAATAACTGGAGTTGTTCTTATGCTTATGGCATCTAGAAGATCTAGATCACACCATAAAGTGCATCCAAATGAGCCAAAAAGGTAGTTTTTTTGACAAAACACAAATAAACTGATAAAATACTTTTATAAATACTGAAACCTCCCAATTTAATTGGGAGGTTTTATGTTTCATGTAACATCATCTGCACTTATTGGAATCAAAGCCGCTCCAATAATAGTTGAGGCTGATATTTCGCGTGGCCTTAGATCTTTTACTATTGTTGGCTTGCCAGACGCCGCTGTAAAAGAATCTAGAGATAGAATTAGATCAGCAATTAAAAACTCTGGCTTTATTTTTCCAAGAGGCAGAGTGACAATCAATCTTGCACCTGCAAATATAAAAAAACAGGGGCCTATTTATGATCTTCCTATTGCACTTTCAATACTGCTTGCAAATGGAGAAATATCAAATGAGAAGATAGGTAATTGTGTTATTGCAGGTGAACTTTCTCTAAATGGAAACGTGAGAAAAATAAGAGGAGTACTTCCAATAGCACTAATGGCTGTAAAACAAAAACTTAAAACTATATATATTCCAGAGAATAACAAGCATGAAGCCACAAACCTAGATGACCTTGAAACCATACCTGTAAAGAACCTGAAATCTATAGTCGAACATTTAAATAATATTACTGTAATTGAACCATCTACATTAAATACATCTATTGAAAATATAAATAAATATGATTTTGATTTTTGTGATGTAAAAGGTCAATTACTTGCTAAGCGTGGACTTGAAATAGCTGCTGCTGGAATGCACAACATACTACTAAAAGGACCACCAGGAACAGGGAAGACCTTACTAGCAAAATCACTTCCATCAATACTACCAAACCTGTCTGTACCTGAATCAATTGAAGTGTCTTGCATTAAATCTGTATCTAATTGTGAGCACGATGCCAAACTAGATACCAAAAGACCTTTTAGAAACCCACACCATTCATCATCTGCAGCTGCACTTGTTGGTGGTGGTACATGGCCTCAACCAGGTGAGATCAGCCTTGCACATAGAGGTGTATTGTTTTTGGACGAATTACCTGAATTTTCTAGATATGTACTTGAGCACCTAAGACAACCTTTAGAAGATGGTTTTGTAAACATATCTCGAGTTACGGGTTCGTATACTTTCCCTGCACAATTTTTATTAATTGCATCAATGAATCCTTGTCCTTGCGGTTATTTAAATGACCCAAAAAGTGCATGCATGTGCACATATGCACAAATAAATAAGTATAAAAAAAAGATATCAGGACCTCTTCTTGATAGGTTCGACATTGTAATAGAAGTTCCAAATTTACTAAGTAAGAATCTTACAAACAACAAAACACCCGAACCTTCAGTCGCAATAAGAAATCGTGTCTGTAAGGCTTTTGAAAAACAAAAAAAGAGGTTCAATAAAACCTCAATTAATACAAACAATGACATACCTCCTGGAAAAATATCTACATACTGCAACATGTCAGAATATGCAGAACAAATTTTACATGCAGCTTTTGAAAAACAAAAACTATCAGCACGTGGCTATTTTAAAATACAAAAAGTAGCAAGAACAATAGCAGACCTAGACAACGCTGAAATCATTGAAACACAACACATTGCCGAAGCACTTCAATTCAGACCCTAGGAACCAAATCTTCTTTTTCTTTCTGCAAAATCAGAAATACAATCATCAACATCTTGTGGTGAAAAATCTGGCCAATACTTATTAATAAACTTTATCTCACTATACACACCTTGCCATGTTAAAAATCCTGAAAGACGATGCTCACCAGAAGTCCGAACTATTAAGTCAGGATCTGGAATACCAGAAGTCCACAATAATTCACTTATTTTTTTCTCGTCCACATCTTCTAATGGAACATTATTTAAAACCAACTCTTTTACAGCATCAATAATCTCTGCTCGACCTCCATAATTAATACATAAATTCAACTGACCCTTTTTTCCATTTTTAGTTTTTTCTTCTGCGTCTACAATTGCATCTTGAAGTTTTTTAGAAAGCCCGCCAACTCTTCCTATAACTTTAACTATTATTTCGTGTTTTAAATAAAATTTTAAATCTATTGTTAAGGCATTAAATAATAAATTCATTAAATACGTCACCTCTTTTTTTGACCTCTTCCAATTCTCTGTTGAAAAAGCAAAAACCGTTAAATACTTAACCCCTTTATTAAAGGCATCCAAACCTATCTTTTCCACATTGTCGTATCCCTTTTTGTGCCCCTCAAGACCAGCCAAGCCATTCTCCTTTGCCCAACGACGATTACCATCAAGAATGATTGCTAGGTGTTTTAATTGATTCATATCCAATTTCTATTTTTTTGCAGCGAAATAAATAATTACTAATATTGTTACCCAAATGAGTCCAATTGCATCTAGTACTCTCATTCTGTTCTTAAACTGATCCCAGTTATCCCAACCTCCATATTTCCACGACCATCGTCGACCAAAAAACAAGCAGGCAAACAATGCAACAAATCCAACCACTGGTACTAGCGATAATAAAAACCATACATATACTCTTGCACCAAATGTCCAACCTTGTGTAAATAACAGAGCGCCTAACGAAGGACCTTTTAGGAACCTGGCTTTTTTGTTTTCATTTGGCTCAAGAACTAATGTAAAACCACACTCTTTACATCGCTTATTCCAAATCTCAACATCTAATTTACATTCTTTACACTCTTTTTTCATATAGACAAATTATATCATGCAGACCCCCTTGCTTACATTAAAACAATTTATCTTATGTAGTCTAATGGATTCTGGAAACGACCATTTTTAATTACCTCAAAATGAATATGTGTTCCAGTTGAACGCCCTGTAGATCCTGTTCTTGCAATCGCATCCCCCGCATTAACAATCTCACCTACTCTAACGAAATTTTTTGAATGATGGGCATATCTTGTTACATATCCATCACCGTGATCTATTTCTACAGTCAATCCATAACCACCCCTCCAACCACTATATATAACTCTTCCTTCACGAGACGCATAGCTGTGTGTTGAATAATCACCATCAACATCAAGGCCTGTATGCTTCCAACCATAATATTGTGTAATAACACGCCAATCTGTAGGCCAAACCCAACCACCAGAAGGAACATTCTTTGGTGGAGGAACAAAAAGACTCGCAACGGAAGCAGTCCTTCTTACAGAAGAAGATCGTGACGGCGGTTCTCCTCCTGGAATCATAAGTTCTTTACCGATAGACAACGAATCTGCACTTGCAAGTTTGTTATATTTTTTAACATCTTTACTTTCTACGTTGTACTTACGTGCTATACGTGAAAGAGTATCTACTGATTTAACTTTGTGTATTACACCGTCCATTGGAAGCACTTTAATTGAGTCACCTGGTTGAATGGTACTTCTAAAAGATAGGTTGTTTGACCAAAGTATTGTACTTAAATTTAATCCAAATAACTCAGCAACATGACCTAATGTATCACCCTCCTGAATAACATAAACTTCCGTTTTTTCTCGTTTTGGTATTAGACGTTCTTGTATTTCTGGCACACCACCAGTCTTTGACGTAATTTGTTGATCACTTAAAAAATCCAGATCAACATGAGACCTAGAATCAATTTTTATGTCTGAAAAATAACTGGATGTACTTCCAAGACGAGCAACACCATCTCCAGCTGCAACAATTTCAATGCCTTGTAAATTATCGTCTGCGATTAGTGAATATAATATACTTTTTTGACCGAACGTCTCTGCTTTTGCTTCACGTGCATTAAGATTTGTTGAAACAACAATTAATACCAATATGATCATTATAATATGAGCAGAATATCTATTGGTTATAATAGTAAGTAGTTTATGTTTTGTTGGTTTTGCAACACGCGCAATCAATCTCTTAATAAGCAAACTTACTCTATAAATAGGAACACCTACACTACGAACAAAAAATAACCATGCAATATGCACTGGCTTGTTTATTAATTTTAGAATTGGCCCACCATGACGTTTAATTAAAATCAAACTCCTTAAAAAAAGGAGTGATGCTCTGACCAATAATTGTTTTATTAATAACTTTATATAAACAAATATTATAAAATTCTGCGCAAATGAGCGTACGTAAAAAACCCTTTATTGTCAATTAACCAGTACGTCCATAATCATCATCAAATCTCTCTATGTCATCCTCTCCTAAATAGTCCCCCAGCTGCACCTCAATAAAAACAAGCTTATCTGTGCCTGGATTTTTAACACGATGTTTTACACCTGTTGGAATAATAATAGTATCACCAACATTATAGTCATCAACTTTTTCATCTAATGTAATTTCTGCGGTTCCAGATACAACAACCCAATATTCTGATCGTTGTTTGTGGCTCTGATATGAAAGTCTTTGAAGTGACTCTACAGCAATTCTCTTTACTTGATATTTATCTCCTTTATCCAAAACATCGTAACGTCCCCATGGTCGTATATTTTCTTCATTCATATCTTAAACTGGTTTAGATTGAAATAATTTATAGCCTATTCTGTGTATGTCACAAGGTCCAAATTTTTCAATTGCAGCTTTATGTTTTTTTGTAGCATATCCTTTATGCTCATTGAAAAAATATTTTGGATAGTTCTTGTGATACTTTAACATGAGACAATCTCTATAAACTTTTGCTATAATTGAAGCTGCTGCAATTGATTTAACTGTTCTGTCACCTTTTATTATACCCCTTTGTTCTATGTGCACACCAGGTATTGTCCATGCGTCTACCAATATAAAGTCTGCCTCTTTTATTTTTCGCACAGCTCTTTGCATGGCAAGATAAGTAGCTTGTCTTAATCCCAAACTACAAATCTCTATATGCGACGCTTCTCCAACAGACCATTGTATTGCCACATCCTTTATAGATTCTGCTAAAGAATCCCTCTTTTTTTCTGATAAAAGTTTGCTATCGTTTATCCCATGAAGTTTAAATTCTTTAGGGAAAACAACAGCACCTGCAACAACAGGCCCTGCCAAAGCACCACACCCAACTTCATCAACACCAACAATCATCTTATATCCTTTATTGTATAGTTCTAGTTCATTATCAAAATTTGGTAATTTAACAATCATAATTAATTGACATTCAACGTTATTTTCCATAGTATAACATCGTATTTTTCGAAAATAAAACACTATGAATATTACTACATATGCTATAGGTGCAGGCATACTTGCACTAATTTACGGAGCGTTTTTAATCAAATGGATTCTAAAGCAACCCGCTGGTGAAGGAAAGATGAAAGGTATTGCACTTGCTATTCAAGAAGGTGCTAGCGCCTACATGGCACGTCAGTATAAAACAATTGCCATGATTGGTATTATTGTTTTTCTTCTTTTAGGATCATTCTTTAATTGGACAATGGCATTTGGATTCTTGGTTGGTGCTGTTTTATCTGGAATTGCTGGCTATGTTGGAATGTCAGTTTCAGTGCGTGCAAATGTTCGTACAGCAGAAGCCGCAAAAACAGGACTAGCTGAAGCAATGAATGTTGCTGTTAGAGGCGGGTCTGTAACAGGACTTTTTGTTGTTGGACTTGCTCTTTTAGGAGTTGCTGGATTTTATGCAGCAACAGGAGATATTCATGCTTTAATAGGACTTGGTTTTGGTGGATCATTAATTTCAGTGTTTGCTCGTCTTGGTGGAGGAATTTTTACAAAGGCAGCTGATGTTGGAGCTGATCTTGTTGGTAAGACAGAAGCAAACATCCCTGAGGATGACCCACGTAATCCAGCAGTAATCGCTGATAATGTAGGTGATAATGTAGGGGACTGTGCTGGAATGGCAGCTGATCTATTTGAAACATATGCCGTGACATGTGTAGCAACTATGCTGCTTGCATCACTTACATTTGTTGGAAACCAAACAATGATCAACTACCCACTAGCTCTTGGTGCTGTCGCAATCATTGCTTCAATACTAGGAACCTGGTTTATAAAGATTGGTAAAGATGAAAATATAATGAAAGCCCTTTATAAAGGACTTATTGTTGCTGGAATTCTTGCTGCTGTTGGATTTTATTTTGTTACAACAAGATTACTTACAGGAATAGAAGGTGTTGATGTAATGAGTATCTATTATGCATCTCTTATTGGTCTTGTTGTTACAGGATTAATGATTGTGATAACTGAGTATTACACATCAACTGAGCATAAGCCTGTACAGAATCTTGCTGCTGCATCTAAATCAGGTCATGGAACAAATATAATTGCCGGACTTGCACTTTCAATGAAATCAACAGCTCTGCCGGTTTTAACAATTGTTGTTGGAATACTTTCAACATATCAATTAGCAGGACTATTTGGTGTTGCAATAGCTGCAATGTCAATGCTTTCTTTGACTGGAATAATTGTTGCAATGGATGCATACGGTCCGATTACAGACAATGCTGGTGGAATAGCTGAGATGGCTGAATTACCAGAAAAAGTCAGAAATATAACAGACCCCCTTGATGCAGTTGGTAATACAACTAAAGCTGTAACAAAGGCGTATGCAATTGGATCAGCAGGACTTGCTACACTAGTTTTATTTGGTGATTACGTGCATGCCATAGAAAGCACAGGCACAACTATAGTATTTGAATTGGTTGATCCTTTAGTAATTGCGGGACTGTTTCTTGGTGGAGTTGTAACTTACCTTTTTGGTGCAATGGCAATGGAAGCAGTTGGTAAAGCTGCGGCAGATGTTGTGATTGAGGTTAGACGACAATTCAAAGAAATTCCTGGAATCATGCAAGGTACTACAAAACCTGAATATGGAAGAGCTGTGGATCTTGTTACACAATCTGCAATTAAATACATGATGTCACCGGCGCTTCTTTCTTTGTTTGCTCCTATTGTAGTTTGGTACCTACTTGGATTTGAAGCCCTTGGGGGATTGTTGATTGGTTCAATAGTAACTGGATTATTTATGGCCGTATCAATGACAACTGGTGGTGGAGCTTGGGACAATGCAAAAAAATATATTGAAGATGGTAAATTTGGTGGAAAAGGTTCAGAGGCTCACAAAGCGGCCGTTACTGGTGATACTGTAGGAGATCCTTACAAAGATACAGCT
>JAAZYG010000054.1 GCA_014239775.1 Candidatus Uhrbacteria bacterium
GTTGGAAACGGATTTGTTATCGCACCTGGTTTTGGTAATCCCAAAACAGATATTCCAGCAAAATCTCGTATAGAGAGCTATTTTCCTAATCGTGATGTTTATATAATTGAGATGTTAAGATCATGGGCTGCTGGAGGTGGAGTACACTGTCATACAAACGATCAACCTGCCTTTGCAATATCTAAATAAACTACTAAAATTAAATGTAAAATAATAATAAGTTATTTGAAATATATACTTACTGAAATTGGTAACCATACACTTGGGTAGGATACCCCAAAAAATCAACCCTAATCCAAGCAAGGTCTGCCGCTTACACATTTTGGTTTGGAAAGATATGAAAGTCTAATCTTTTCAAATTATAAACTTAATGTAAGGTAACGATAACAAAATGCTTATTTTTTAAAGCATGATGTCGTTACAATTAATGCCATAGCGCTCTCATATACTGAAATACTAAAATTTTCCGATGGCATCATGGTTGCATTAAAATTATGGAGATGAGAGGATTATTTAATGCATTCAGTAGAATACAACCTTGATTGGGGTGCTTTTTCTCTAATTGAGTTCATAGGCTCACAATCAAATGAAATTGGTAACAAATACCAATCTTGCATTGATATTGGAAGTGGTGATGGAGTTCAGACTAATATTCTTAAGCATGCAGGTTTAGAAGTTTTTCAATTAGACAAATATTCAGACAAAGCTGAATATAAAGTCGATTTTATAAAGCATAAATTTGATAAAAAATTTGATGTTGCTTTTTGTTCTCATGTGATAGAACATCAGAGAAACGTTGGTAATTTTCTAGACAAAATCCACGATATTTTGAATCATAATGGCGTTTTGATTATTTCGGCACCAAAACACGCAGCTGAACATATGATCGAAGGTCATATAAATTGTTTCATTACCCCATATTTTATTCAACATCTAATTCATGCTGGGTTTGATTTGAGAAATGGCAAATATTTGTCATGCGGAGGTGTTGAGAATGCAGAGATTGTATCAAAAGATCCAGATTTTGATAAATTGGAGAGGGAAGAAGAAGGATATAATTGGACTGAAAAACATCATGCACGAAGTTGTGTAAAACTCAAAAATCAGGGTATTTATAATCATGCTTTTTTTCATAACTGTGAGATAATTGAGACGTTGGACAAAGAGACAATAAACCTATCACTTCCAATAGGTTATCAAAAAAAGGGAATAAAAATTAATGCTAATCGTTGGGGTTTGAGTTTTACATTGTAAAGCATTTTAAAGTAAAAATTTCATTATCAGTTATATAAGAATATGTATATTATCTCAGAATTTATAATTAAACCTTCAATATAAATACTTCCACCACTTCTTGTTAATATATGTGTGGTGTTATCCTGCCCATATGACTTGCAGGTTGATGGATGGCCTATTAATGCGGATGGCTGAGCAACGGAACTATCGGTCTCGATGCAACCCACTTGACCACCGAATAGCTTGGCAGATCAAATGACTCACTCCACTAGGAGTGGCAATAACTGACAATACTCTATTGATGCTGTCAGATGATTTGGGAATTATGAATAAAAGTGTAGCTCAAGGCAGGTACAGAACCATAGTAAAAAATTCAGAGCTACCTAAACGAGGCTTTCATCAGTTACGACATACTCATGCTACGAACTGGTGCAATATCAAACAGAATAAAAATAATCCTTATGCCTTGATGAGAAGGCTAGGTCATTCAGATATTCAAACAACTTTAAACATCTATGCACATCTTTTTGATTTAGATAGCCTTGAACTGGCAGTTGATACGCTGGATGAAATTGATGCCAAGATTGAGGAAGAAAAACGTAAGGTAGTCAATCTTTAAAAGTAGGTACAAAGTAGGTGCAATATATCCGTATGGTACTGACATACTGGACAGTATGGACAACCAAATCCCTTATTTTACATA
>JAAZYG010000013.1 GCA_014239775.1 Candidatus Uhrbacteria bacterium
CTGACAAAGCTGATGCGGAACCAAAAGCTGATGCTCCTGCTGACAAAACTGATGCGGAGCCAAAAGCTGATGCTCCTGCTGACAAACCGGATGCAGAATAGAATATTTTCAAAAATTTAATCAACTAGTATAATCTTAGGATATTATGGAGATAGAATCAGAGGCATTGGAAGATATCGAGTTGGGAATACACTTTATCAATGACACATTAGAAAAAATCGAAAAATTATTAGAGAAAACAGTCTCATTATTAGAAGATATCAAAAGTAATACAACTTAGAAAAATAGTTTCTTAAACTTCAACGCTTGGGCTTTCTGATTTTAGCTTTTCCCAGTCATCTAGAAATGCTTTCAAGCCCTTGTCAGTCAATGTATGATTAAGCATCTTGCCAAGAACTGCTGCTGGGACTGTAACAACATCAGCACCAATCTTTCCAGCATCAACTACGTGCTGTGGGTGTCTAATGCTTGCAACCAGAATTTCTGTTTTAAAGTCATAATTTCCAAAAATCTGTTTAATTTCTTTAATCAGATCCATGCCAGTGTGACCAATATCATCTAGTCGTCCAATAAACGGACTGACATACTTGGCACCAGCTTTTGCAGCCAAAAGAGCTTGGTTTGGAGAAAATACAAGAGTAACATTGACTGGAATTCCTTCCGCGGTTAAACTCTTACAAGCTTTTAGTCCTTCGCCAGTCATTGGGCATTTAACTATAACATTGTCACCATACTTGCGAAGTCGTCTTCCCTCTTCCATCATTCCTTCATAATCAGTACTGACAACTTCAAGACTTACATCTCCCTTGATGATTCTTGAAATTTCTTCCATGGTTTTTTGTGGGTCACCGCCTTCTTTTGCTAGCAACGAAGGGTTTGTTGTAATACCATCTACAAGTCCCATATCGTTGTACATTCGTATAGCATCAAGATTAGCTGTGTCTAGGAAAATTTTCATGGTTTTTGACCTCTTACCTCTTTTACTGTTTTTGCTATATTAATAGATGTTATCCCATGTTTTTCAAATAACTGTGAAATTTCATTATCACGTGCTGATTCTCCAAACTTGTCTTGTGCTCCAATTCTTTTTATTGGAACAGGATAAGATTCCGAAACAACTTCTGCTACTCTAGAACCAAATCCCCCCATAACATTATGTTCTTCACAGGTTACAATTGATCCTGTTTCCCTAGCAGCTTTTTCTAAAAGCTCCTTGTCAATTGGTTTAACAGAAAAACAATCGATAACCCTACAAGATATTCCGTCTTGTTGAAGCAAGTCAGCTGCATCCAATGCAATCTTAACTGTAATCCCACATGCAGCTATTGTACAATCAGAACCATCTCGTAATACAATTCCTTTCCCAATCTGAAATTCTTGCGAATCAGTATGAATGATAGGAGTTTTTGATCTGGCCATTCTCATATAGAATGGTCCATATTGTTGAGCAATTATCCAAGTGAGTTTTGAAACACTGACCGAGTCAGATGGCACAAGCACTCTCATGTTGGGAATTGCTCGCATGATTGCAATATCCTCAATTTGTTGATGAGAACCTCCATCAGCTCCAACACTAAGACCGCCATGAGATACAACTAGTTTAACATTTAGACCCTTTTTGTCTCCAGGAGAGGGATATGCAATTGCATTTCTAATTTGATCAACGCATCGTCCTGGTAGAAATATAGCATATGTACTGGCAAATGCTGTCTTCCCAGAATATGCAAGCCCTGCAGCAACCGAAACAAGATTGGCCTCTGCTATTCCTACATTAAAAAATCTTTCAGGGAATTTTTTTCCAAAGTTGGCAGTCTTTAACGAGTCAGTGGTATCAGCTCCTAGAACCACAATGTTTGGATCTTCTTCTCCAACCGCAACAAG
>JAAZYG010000056.1 GCA_014239775.1 Candidatus Uhrbacteria bacterium
AAGCGTAAGCCAGCTAAGAAAAAAGCTGCTGCAAAGAGGAAGCCTGCTAAGCGTAAGCCAGCTAAGAAAAAAGCTGCTGCAAAGAGGAAGCCTGCTAAAAGCAAGGTAGCAAAGCGTAAGCCAGCTAAGCGTAAGCCAGCTCGTCGCAAGAAAAGATAAAATAAAAAAACACTCCCCATAAGACGCATGAGGAGTGTTTTTATTTGTTTAATGTTTTTATACTACCATACAAACCATCATAACCTGACTCAATGGAAACTTTTTTAGTTCGCATTCTATCTATAGCGTAAGCAATCTTTGCGCAGCTCGACACCTTTAATATCTCACTAATCGAAGTGTCCAATAATAAAGTAAATTCATCTGCAATATTATCTGTTAAATAATAATATTCCATCATAACTTTTTTTGACTGAACTGACTTAATTCCAAATGCTTCTGAAATTATTTCTGCGAGTGGAACTATTGTTTTGTGTGGATTATTATTTAAAGATAACAACGATTGACGATCTGATAATTCCTCAATCCTATTACAAACTCCGAGTGTTAATTTACGTTTACATTTAGGACATCTCTCATTAAGACGTTTTGTTTCTTTTGGATCACAAGAAAATTTACAATTAGCACAGCCATCTAAATAATATTTACCTTTTTGAGGATAAAAATTAATCGTATATTTAAATTGGTCTCTGTCCTTATTTTTTAAAACATTAATAAAATCATCATATGTTGGCGGTTGATTAAACTCAAAAACATTTGCTTCCCTACCTAAATTTCTTAGTGAATGAGCATCTGAATTTGAAATAAGTATAACATCATCTAATGAACTAACTCGTCTGTTCATTACTGGATCTGAAGATAAACCCGTCTCAATTGCATAAATATATTTACTCATTGATCCAAAACATTCCTCTATTGAATCAAATCCTGACTTTGAACCAAAAATGGCATACCAAGGTGTCCAGGCGTGTGAAGGAATTACAATAATCTTTTCATCTATCTCTTTTAGTAGTTTATACAAATCCTCAGAGTCAATTCCTAATATAGGCCTACCATCTGATTTAAGATTAAAGTTACGTTTATTTAATTCTGCAATTACTTTTTCACAAGTCTTAATTGAGGGAGAAAAAATAAGATTATGAATCCTGCGAGCCTGATTATTTTTTTTATAAATCTGACTCACCTCTTGCACAAGCATGAATTCTGTTTTACCACCAGATTTTAATTTATAAATCCCCTGCCTATCTTCAACCAAATTTTCTTTAATATGCTTAAACCACTTAGGATGTGTCCAGTCACCGGTTGCAACAATGTCAATTCCTTTACGATTGCACCACTGATCAATAACAAGTAACTCCAACCGCTTTGAGCAAGCACGAGAATACTTGGAATGAATGTGCCAGTCAACAATGTAACGCATAAATTAAATTAAAAAAACATTAATTAATTTATAATCCAGTTTATCAAAATCTGTTGTATCAATAACTAATGTTTCCCCAATAAAAGGATGGGGAATGAATGATTTATTAAAAAACCTATCACTAAACTCATCAATTACATGCTCCAAAGAATCACAATGACCAGGATGCCTTTCATTATTTGCTCTATAAATAAATCTTTGACGTGCAACAACAGGATCTGCTGTCATCCAAATTTGAAAAATATCTACACCATACACATCTACTAGATGATTAATCCAATCAATATCATCGGCCCATAAAAACGTAGCATCAGCCACAATATCTTGATTGTTTTTTATTTCATTCTCAATTTCCTGCTTAAATCTAATCCACGCTTCACGGCCAATCTGTTTTGAATGTTCTCTGTCTGAACAATTATTTAAATCAAATAAAGATTCTTTAATCTCATCCATTGAAATACGTTTTATATTTAGCGTACCTTCAACATACTTCGCTATTGTAGATTTTCCAGTAGCAAGCGAGCCTCCAATAATTATAAGCCTAGACATAAATACATATTTCAAACTTTCTATACATGATAATCTCTGATAATGTAAATTTAATCAAGTATAAACATAATATTATGAAAAAAGGATATAAAGAAGGTGTAAATACAAATCCAGAAACCAAAAAAGAAAAAACAACATATAAACTAAGTGATTTTAGAGCTGGTCACTGGCCTGGTACAAAAACACCGCCATGGTGGTTTAATCACAATGAACAATTAAATAGTTATACTGATAAACTTACGTTAAATAAAAACGAAACAGAACTAGTCAGCTCTGATAACATGCAAACAGACATTGGTGATTTTGAAATTGACATATATGCAATAAACCATGAAGGACTTATTGAATATTGTGCATATCCAAAAGGCATGAAACCAGATATAAAAACATAATTAAAAACAGACCCAATTGGGTCTGTTTTTAATTATGTTTTTATATTACTTTTCAATTCTTTCTTTTAATAAATTTTCTGCTATAGACAGCTCTTCTGGTGTATTAATACCTACAGATTCTTCAGGTGCAACACTCATAGAAACAATTTCATTTCCTTGAGCTACCGCTAGTTCAATTAAATCAGTTAAATAATATTCTTCTTTTGAATTAATATTTTTTACCTGCTCAATGTTTTCCCATAGCCATTTTGAATCAAAACAGTAAAATGCTGGATTTACTTCTCTTATTTCTCGCTCTGAATCCATAGCATCCTTAAACTCACGTACCCCAACAATATGACCGTGTGTATCACGTAATATACGACCCCAGTGAAGATATGCAGCATAGAAACCTGTAAATGACGGAACGGTTGTTGTCATCATTGTTAAAACACCACCTGAGCGCTCATGAAGCTCTGACAATCGTCTAAGAGTCATCGACGACACAAACGGATGGTCTCCATTTAAAACAATTACAGCATGAGAACTATCGCTTGCATCCTTTGCCATTTTAACAGCATGAGCAGTGCCAAGCTGCTCTTCTTGAATAACATACTCACACGTACCACCAAAACTATCACAAATTTGCTTACGTTCATGTCCAATAACTATAATTGGTTTTGGATCAACTCCTGAATCTATTATGGACTCATGAAGATGTTGAATGATTGGCTTACCGCCAACAGGAGTTAAGGCTTTTGGAATATTAGATTTCATTCTTGAACCTTTGCCTGCGGCTAAAACAATAATTTTAAAATTCATATAAATAGTCTGTGCATAATAACAATAAGGCTATTTTTTACAAGATTGACAGATATAAAAAAAATTGATCAAGAAGAACACATGAAAATACCAAAAATAATACCTAAAATAATACCTAAAGAAAAAATAAATGCACCTTTCAACATCTGACAAATATGACACGGCTTTTTTTCCTTATTTTCACTATCTAACATATAAAGATATTTTATATTAAATTGAATAAACAAAAAACCCTTACTATAAAGTAAGGGTTTTTTTAATCAAAAAATCGTCACAATGTTCTGGCGTCTACCTACTCTCGCCCAATCGGACTACCATCGGCCCTGAGAGGCTTAACTGCCGTGTTCGGAAAGGTAACGGGTGTGACACTCTTGGAAGAAACACCAGAACATTGTGACGATTTAATTTATCGCCAATGAATATAATAGATTTGAATTTACAAATCTAAGTCTGAACATAATACAAAGAAATGTATTATCAATTTAAATTTATGTCATACAAATAATGTATGAATACTACTTAAATCAATCTAATAATATTAGATATAACCTTACAGTAGTTGTGGAGCTCGACCTATTAGTACCACTCGGCTCAACGTATTACTACGCTTACACCTATGGCCTATCAACCTCATAGTCTCTGAGGGGTCTAAAAAGAAGACTAATCTTAGGAGCGGCTTCGCACTTAGATGCTTTCAGCGCTTATCCGCACCGAACATAGCTACTCGGCAATGCCCTTGGCAGGACAACCGATACACCAGAGGTTCGTCCATTCCGGTCCTCTCGTACTAGGAATGGGTTCCTTCAGTCTTCGACGATCATAGCAGATAGGAGACCGAACTGTCTCACGACGTTCTGAACCCAGCTCACGTACCGCTTTAATTGGCGAACAGCCAAACCCTTGGGACCTTCTTCAGCCCCAGGATGCGATGAGCCGACATCGAGGTGCCGAACCTCCCCGTCGCTGTGGACGCTTGGGGGAGACCAGCCTGTTATCCCCGGAGTAGCTTTTATCCGTTGAGCTTCCGCCGTCCTACATCGAACGGTCGGATCACTAACTTCCGCTTTCGCGACTGCGCGACTTGTAGGTCTTGCAGTAAAGCTGGCTTTTGCGTTTGCACGTCCAGCGCGATTTCCATCCGCGCTAAGCCAACCTTTGTAAACGCCTCCGTTACTTTTTGGGAGGCACCCGCCCCAGGTAAACTACCCACCAGATCTTGTTCCTGACACCGGTTTCACGGTGCCTGGTTAGAGTTCACACAGCACAAGGGTGGTATCTCACTGGTGCCCGAAGGCTCCCACCTATGCTGAACATGTGAAACATGAACTCAAGACCAAGTTGTAGTAAAGCTTCACGGGGTCTTTTCGTCTTGCTACGATTAGTGAGCATCTTCACTCACATTGCAATTTCGCCGAGTACATCGTTGAGAGAGCCCTCAACTCGTTATGCCATTCGTGCAGGTCGGAACTTACCCGACAAGGAATTTCGCTACCTTAGGACCGTTATAGTTACGGCCGGCGTTCATCCGCGCTTCAGTCAGCCGCTTCTTACCCGAAGATAATAACGGCCTTCCTTAACGTTCGGACACTGGCCAGGCATCAGCCCCTATACATCACATTGCTGTTTAGCAGGGACCTGTGTTTTTGGTAAACAGTCGGTTGAGGTCATTTGCTGCGGGTCACCCTCTCCCGAGGGCAACCAGGTCTTATCCCGAAGTTACGACCACTGATTTGCCGAGTTCCTTAACGATGTTTCTCTCGTACGCCTTGGCACATTTGCGCCCACCCACCTGTGTCGGTTTGCGGTACGGGTTTCTATAAAATAATCTTAGTGGCTTTTCTAGGCTCTGTGTCTTTTCCCCTTATCTAATTAATAAATTAGACTCACGATAACACCCGGATTTGAGGTCGAGCCTCAGTTTGGCGGATTTGCCTACCAAACATCAAGATGTTCCCAACGTCATAGCCATAGGACGCGGGAAATTTCACAAAGCGTCCCCACATCAGTTCTATAGAAAGTGCAGGAATATTAACCTGCTGTGCATCGACTACGCCTTTCGGCCTCGCCTTAGCTCCCGACTAACCCTGGGACGATTCTCGTTGCCCAGGAAACCTTGGGTTTACGGCGGACAGGATTCTCACCTGTCTTTTTGCTACTCATGCCAACATTCTCCCTTCGCATCGCTCCACCGGGGGTCACCCCGCCGACTTCAACGCAATACGAATGCTCCCCTACCGCTCCACACTAAAACAAGTGTGAAGCCCTCAACTTCGGTACATCATTTAGCCCCGGTACATTTTCGGCGCAAGAAAGCTTGACCAGTGAGCTGTTACGCTATCTTTAAAGGATGGCTGCTTCTAAGCCAACCTCCTGGTTGTATAAGCCTTCTCACCACCTTTTACACTTAATGATGATTTTGGGACCTTAGTTTGAGATCTGGGCTGTTTCCCTTTCGACCAATGGAGCTTAGCCCCCATGGTCTGACTGCCGGGAACATGTGTTGGTATTCGGAGTTTGGTTAGGTTCGCTACCCGAAGGCGCAAAACCCATTCAGTGCTCTACCCCCAACACACTATTAACCGACGCTAGCCCTAAAGCTATCTCGGGGAGAACCAGCTATTACCGGACTCGATTGGAATTTCACCGCTACCCACAGCTCATCCCAGCATTTTGCACAGTGCTTGGGTTCGGTCCTCCACGAGTTATTACGCTCGCTTCAACCTGGCCATGGGTAGGTCGTCCGGTTTCGGGTCGTGTGCATGCCACAAATGGATATCAGAAGCTAAAGGCAGAAATCGGAACTCCGATCAACCTTCAACTTCTGAAATCCTAACGCGGGTTAACGCTCGCTTTCACTATGCCTTCATCCCGTAGGATTTAAGCAAGCGACATGCAGCACACTCGTTGGCTCATTCTTCAATAGGAACGCCATCACCCAATCCGAAGATCAGGCTCTGACTCCTTGTATGCATATGGTTTCAGATACTATTTCATCCCCCTCCCGGGGTACTTTTCAGCTTTCCCTCACGGTACTTGTACACTATCGATCAGAACGTGTATTTAGCCTTGCCAGGTAGTCCCGGCAGATTCCTACAGGATTTCACGTGTCCCGTAGTACTCAAGATTGATTACAGTAATGGCATGAATATATTTAACGTACAGGACTTTCACCTTCTATGGTGTCACGTTCCAGTGACTTCCGATATATATCATACAAGTATCATTACCCGTCTGTGGAAGCAGAACGACGTAATCATCTTACAACCCCATCTCTTACAACGACTTCCATCTTTCGTCATCGTTCACACACGGACCGAAATCCCCATGATTACAATAACTTCATAAGAGTGGTTTGGGCTGTTCCCTTTTCGCTCGCCGCTACTTAGGGAATGGATTCACTTTAACGATCCCGCACAACGTGCTTGGTGTGCAGGAACGTAAAGCGAATTATTCTTTTTCTTTTCCTCTGGGTACTGAGATGTTTCACTTCCCCAGGTGCCCCCCTTATACCTATGTATTCAGTATAAGGCAGTACGGCATTCCCCGTACTAGGTTTCCCTATTCGGAAATCTTCGGATCAAAGGTTGCTTGCCACCTCCCCGAAGCTTATCGCAGGCTGCTACGTCCTTCATCGGCACGTTCTGTCGAGCCATCCTCCATATGCACTTGTGAATGCTCCACAACCACTATCAGATTACATCTGTAGTGAATTGTGATATTTTTAAATTTAAAATTGCTTTTTCTATTTTTATGTTAAGACTTTATATTCAATTGTAACGAACTTTACTGATCACCTTTCAGGATCAGAGTTCAACCGTTCAACAGCTCTGCTCTGACACTGAAATAATTTTAGACTAAAAAAATCGCCATCTCGACGATCATCATGCAAAAAACACGATTATTACGATCGATGACTATGCATTTTTATTGTTTAATATATTCATAATATAAAATCTCCCTTTGCTCTCACCTATCTCCATCCCTCTATAAAATCTAGCAAATTAATAACTATTGCTATTCACTCTATTCTTGGGACAAAAAGGTTAAGAACTTATACTCAAAATCTGTCGAAATTTTAGTTTATTAAGAGAAACCTGTCAAGGGATAGCACATAACACATTCCACAAGTTATCCAATAAATAAAAAGCGGGTTATTTCTAACCCGCAGGACCCTCATCAATTTCCTGATATGACCTAATAAAAACAGACTTTTTGCCTTTATTATCTCTATAAAGCTCTTTTGCAGTAAAAAGATTCACGTCCGCAATATGAGTAAGAGCTGCTGCACCAACACTTTGAGCACATGTACTAATACCACCAATACTTACACTTATAGAAAAAGTTCTTTCACAATGAATGATCTGCATTCCACACACACGCTCATAAATTCTACTAGCTACAATTTTTAAAGAAGCCACATCTGTCATTGGAAGCACAATAACAAATTCATCACCACCAAGACGAGAAATTGTATCCGTTACACGAACGCATCCACGTAAACAATATGACAATCTTTTAAGGGCCTCATCTCCACCAGCATGATTATAAGTTTCATTTACAAACTTAAAATCATTTAGATCAAGCATTAAAATACCTAGCGGATCTCCAGATCTTTTTGATTGCTCCAAAGCAACTAATAAGGATTGATCAAATGCCCTTCTATTTCCAACCTTTGTTAATTCATCAATACATGCCAAACGTTTCAATCCTTTCACTTGTTGTTCTA
This sequence comes from Candidatus Uhrbacteria bacterium, assembly GCA_014239775.1. Classification (GTDB taxonomy): domain Bacteria; phylum Patescibacteriota; class Patescibacteriia; order UBA9934; family GWF2-40-263; genus JAAZYG01. The sequence continues at coordinate 7,886 of JAAZYG010000056.1, forward strand.
GGATTGCATTTTTTCGTTTGATCACATTGAACTGTTGAGTCAATGTATTAAACTCAAGCTGTGTACTAGCACCTGTTTTCTTTTTTTTTGCCAACCAAACCTCCAATAAACATCATTTATGATGACAATTTAAGTTATATGTTTTTTTGTAAAAAGTCAATGATCACATCTCAAGTTCTTTAAAATCATCAACAAGACTCATTCCGGGCTCAAACTCAAATGGAGTCTTAGAAATTTGTTTTATTGTGTCTAGTAAGATTGGATATTTTGCATCCATATAATGACCGTCACTTTCTGTTTCAACCAATCGAGCCTTTAATCTACCTGCTAATTTTTTACCATGCTCAAACGGAACCAATACATCATCTTTTGAATGTATAATTACATATTCCCTTGCCTTCCACATCAATACATCTGCATCTAAATCAGCAATAAATAGTCTACGCAATTCTTGTTTTGCAACTTTCCATGGTGCAGCAACTAATATTACAGCACGAGGTGTCTCAGTCATTTCCACAGCTTCAAGATACTGTAAAGCAATAAAAGCACCCAATGAATGCCCCAAAATAATGTCATCGTTTTTTAAATAACCAACTTTATCTTTAATTTTCTCAATCACATCTGGTAAATTTATTTCTTCCTTAGAAGAAAGAGGTAAATCAGGTGAAATAACCTCAAAACCTAAATCAACCAAACTTTCCTTCAACCATGGATGAAAATTCATCTCAGGACTGGCATTAAAACCATGTATTAATATAACTCTCATAATGAGAAAGAGTATCTAAATTATTATTATTTGTCGAACCTAAATACTAAATGTATTGACAAAATGTGCTATATTGTGTACTGTTCACAGTCTGTTTAACAGCCTAAGAAAGGAGTAGAACATGTCCAAAAGGCGTAGTGTCAACGGCTCACATGTTCGCCTAGAGCTAACAGAAGAAAGGTGCTCACTACCAAAAGACATTAACGAAGCTATTCAAAATGTTTTTGTCAAAGGTATAATGCAGACTAAGTTCTTTTTAAATTCAAGCTCACAGGTGGACTCAAAAACATTCTCAAAAGAAGAAGAAGAAATCGAGATTCAATCACTAGGAAACAAAGGAGTTTCAAGACTACTTTTTGCAATATTCTTGTTTGGTATTTATAGAACACTAAAAACAGAGCTTGGTAAGCATAAAATCAGTACCAAGACTGCTCTTCATAACATGTTTGTTGTTGCAGCTATGGCAAACAACACACTTACACACGCAATGCTTTTATTGACTCGTGAAAGTAACTATTCTTTACTAACAATGAATAAAATTCTTGATAGTATTGGTGAAAGATGGTGGGCAAAACATTTCAGCGGATCAATGGCTGTTGCAAGACTGGCACACTTTTTACTAGCTGAAGGAATGCTGGTTTACTTACCAAAACCTTGTGAAGACATTCATTGGAAAATTGATTTGATTGCAAAAGTTCCAGCATCTTCTGTAAATTTATGTTTTCAAGTCAAGGCCGATGAATCAATTAACACAATGTGGTATAAGATTCATAGTGGCAAGCCTGAACAAGATTCAAAATCAAATCTTGCAAGATTTCTAAACGGAGTCGAAAAATTTCAGGATATATATAAAGGATCTTATGTTCCAATAGAAGCAACTCTTGGATCAAAAGCATTTGATCGTGGATGCCTGCAACCTACTGGATACATAATTGACGCGCTAAACTTTATGATTCAGGAAGCGTCTGGCATGATACAGCACGCTGTACCTGACCCTGCATGCTAAGCTCTATAATATGGAGCTTTTTTTATTTATAATACAACATCATAAAAGACCCTAGTATTGATCAAATTATTTAATTATTGTAGACTTCTCATCACATTATAAACTTAAAATCTATAATGACATACATTGTTGGGCGAGTGGTGAAATTGGCAGACACGCTAGCCTTAGGAGCTAGTGCTTTCGGGCGTGAGAGTTCGAGTCTCTCCTCGCCCACCAACAAAATATAAAATTAAAAAAACATCTAAAAACTAGATGTTTTTTATTTTTTTATAAATGAATCATCTGATATAATTAATACGATTTAAATTATATGCCAACAAAAAAATCAAAAAAAGAAAAACCCACAAAAACAGAATTAGTCACAAAAATTTCATCAACAACAAAAACAAAAATTGCTGCTGGTGTACTTATCTTTTTTGGATTTGGTGTAATTCTATATGGATCTGGTTTCATGCCAGGATTTGGAAGTATTAAAAATAAAAAAATACAATTTACTTCTTGTAAAAATGTAGATTGTATGTGTGAATCGATCTTGGCAGAATTAACTCCTCCTAAAACCACTCTTAAAAACAGTTACAAACAAATACTTTGCAATTCTATTAAATCAGACCCAGTAAATTCTGATTTATTTTTCAATAACGTTAAAAGTAGAGGAAAAATCTACGCTAAAAAATTCTTGATAAACAATAGTAAAAAGATTTCTAAATATAAAACAAAAAGAAGGGGTAAAAAAAGATACAGAAGTTATTTGCAACAATCAATGGATATGCAAAAATATTTAACAAAATTAGATCAGCCAAACTTTTTATTACAAGAAAATGATAAAATAGTTAGTACGATCTTTAAAAATGCAGGAGGTAATGTAGTTAACTTAAAAAACGAAAATTTAAAAATATTTTTTATAAAAATCAGCCCAAATAGAGGTGTTATTTATTTGAAACCATTAAAATTTAATAAAAAATATATTGGAAATGCAACTTATAAAATGGCTCAATATAAAAGTATTTTTTCATATATAGTCAACAAGTCTAAGGGAGATGGTACTTACGAAGAATTAACAAACCCATCTATTTTTGACAATCCAGACGCTCAAGGAACAAGTGCTATGATTCAAGTAGGAATAGACAGCGACGGCACTCCACTTGTCAATCTAGGGGTAAACTATTTAGACGTAAATGCTTTTGTTAATCTTATTGATGGTGATTTTGGTGTACGGTATGGTAATGATTTTAGTGGTGGTATAGAAAAAACAACAGATGGTTGGAAAGTTAAATTTGGCGGAAAAAGTATTACCAGCACCATTGGAACAGATGGAAGTATAGAGCATGATATTCATGGACTTAAAATAAAAGGAGTAAAAGGAAGTTTTGGAGTAAGCTTAAGTGGTATTAATTTATTTAGATTAGATCAAAAAGAAGATGGGGTACCTAATGTTAAAATACCTTTTGTTGATAAAGCAAACTCTCTTGCTGACAGGTTGAAAGAAGCTTTTACCAAACCTTCTGTGTCTAAACAAAATGATAACAATGGTTTTGGTGGAACAGGTTTTTCTCAACCACCATCCGATTCAAATAATAATGAAACCGGAAATACTCCAACAGAAACAGGTTACACTCCACCAACCCAACCCACACCACCAACTACAGACAATGATTCTGATACTAATCAAGATACCACCAAGACATCTTGGGAAGAAACTGAAGGTACAACTTTTGGAGGAAAGGATCTAGATAATTATTGGGAGACAAGTTATGAAAGAGAAGTTGATGAAAATGGAAATAATACAGACAGATGGAAAAGCACAAAAACAGACCAAGATGGAAATAAGACAACTGAAGAATTTACCGATCAAGACTCAGATGGAGACGGAGTGCCTGATAAAGATGATAGCTATCCAAATGACCCAGAACGACAAACTTATATGGAAGACCCCATAGGAGAAACTGGGGGTTCAAGAGGTGGTGGAAGACTATCAGATGCAGCTCAAATACTTTATATTATGAATGAAATAGAAGCGGATGGATCAAAAGACCCACAAAAGGATATTTTATTCGATCCCACACCAGATCACGACTCAGGTGATGGTACTCATTCAGATGCTGCAATGACACTGTTTGATTTTGATGATCCTTCAATTGATTGGGGTCCAAATGGTAAGCCTGCAAAAAATGGTGATAGTGGATTTGAAATTCAAGACTTTGCAATTGATTGGGGTCCAAATGGTAAACCAAAAAACAAAGAGCATGATCCTTTTGGTATTGGGATTACTTTTCCAATAGATCCAAAATCTCCAATAATGTTCTCTAGATTAGAAATGATCTCAAATGCAATAAGTTTTATAAATTGCAACAATACTGCTTGCAGCAGTCTATCTGTCGGATCTAATATGTTAAATAACAGTCAGTTAAATTCTGTCTTTAATAAAAGATTTATTAATAATGTAGTTAGTGTATTTAAATAATTTTTATATATACTAACTCTATTAAGAAGTACCTAAAAATTGGGTACTTTTTTATTTTTTTATAAATGAATCATAAGACACATCTTGACAAAGCAACAAAAATTTGATGTAATATCTTTACAAGAGAAAAGAACTCCCATACATAAATAGTTGGGGGTTCTTTTTTTATCAGCTGGTAATTTCTTCCCGGGAAGTTCCTTAACAATTAAATAATTATATGAAAAAAATACACATACTAACCGGTATGACTTTTATAAGTTTGTTTTTTGGTTTTGCATTTAGTGCATCTGCAGCAGAAACAAACATAACAACACCTATCTTGTATTCTGAAACAACCATAGAGTCATCAAAAAATATTTTTCTTATACCTGAAGAAAATTTATTGAATATATTTATACTATTAACATCTTTGTTAGATCAAAACATAAGCCACACTAATATACCCCTTATAAACACCGGGGTTATAACCGAAACCAAAGAAAATATTAATAATGAATCAGAGGATATTAACAATAAAAACAAGATTCAAATACAAAAAACAGATAATCCCATTTCTTTGAAGACGATGAATAAAACAGAATGTCATCATGAAAAAACCAAAATAAAAGAAGATGCTAATACAACCATTAAGCCGACACCAAAAATAGAGCCTAAAGAAAAAACAACAAAGATAAATCCAATAGAAATTAATGAAAAACAAGATATAAAAAAAACTAAAACACAACAACCTACAATAAAAACAATTTTACAAACCAAAAAACAAGCAGACAGATCTATTGCCACAACAATTGGCTCTATAACCACAACACCAGGCACGCTTGGTAAACAAATATTTTATATTGAAGATGACGAATCTGGAATTCAAATTTATAAATATGATGCTAAATTTCCAGAAATAAAAATTGGTCAGTTAGTTGAGGTAAAAGGAGAATTAAGCACAGCACACGGAGAAAGAAGATTAAAAATAACCAAAAACGGCTACATAAAAATCAAAGAAGAAAATCGTTCTGTGTTAGCACAAAAAGTATCAATAAAAAATCTAACAGAACAAATGAATAGTAAACTTGTACAGACAAGTGGTGTGCTTATTGAAAAAACATCTAGTGAATTAAAACTAAAACAAGATAAAAATGAATTAAAAATTGCAATTGGATCAAATACAAATATACATACATCAGATTTATTAGAAGGAGATGAACTGCAAATACAAGGAATACTTTCATTTGCTGAAAACAAACTAAAACCAAGATCACAAACTGACATTGTTGTTCTTGCAAAACCAAAAGAGCAAGCAACTGCAACAATACAAACAGGTAAAGATATTGCATTGAAAAATGACAAAATATCAGCAACAGTCTTGAGTGGTGGAACACTTCTTGTACTTACGTCACTATTTGCACGTAAACATTATCCAAAATTTAAAAATAAATATGAAAAAAAAACAAATCTCCACATCTCAACTAAAACAAGTAATTGAAATGCAAGCATATGCCTATGGAGTATCCCACACCACATGCATACTACTCAGTGAATCTGTAATTAACTTATTAAAAAATAGCTATGGTCAAACAAATAAACAATTGGTACAAAAAACTATTAAGTGAGGTAAATACTATAAGTGAACAGTTTGAACTTGATGAAATTCAAACTGCAACCTTTAGAGATTTCGCAGTTAAAATATCAAAAGAACAATTTAAAAATGGCAGTAGGTCAGGTGCTGCCTGGGCATTTAAACAAAAACATGGTGTAGAAAAAGTAATGCCAACCTAATTTATATAAACCAAAAACTCCAGAAATCTGGAGTTTTTATTTATATCGTGGAGCAATAGACCGGATTCGAACCGGCGACCTTCTCCTTGGCAAGGAGACGCTCTACCAACTGAGCTACTACTGCATTTTCGATACAAAATATATCACTAAATAATTTTCATTACAAGAGTAATGTTAATGATAATTATCTCTATATAAAACATCTTTACCTGCCGCAGCTTAGATTTGAAAACATACTTATATGAGCAGGGTTTCTATATGTGTCCTCATGATCTGAAACAGAACAAGCCAAACCATCATATGAACTTAATTCGTGAAATTCTGGTGTAGGAATCTGACTCAATATGTACATCATCTTATTCAACACAAACTTGTTTATAAAATGCCTCATATCACTAGTCATGTGAGTATCATCTGGAAAGGTTTTAAAATCATGATCTAAAACCATAACATGGAACATGGGAGATAGACGAGAATCGAGCCGACCATCCTCAGCCTCAAATCCAGGACTAAAATTTGGATCCAACAGATCAACACCAAGTCTTAACAAAACACGATCCTTGCTAGTACGACCGGTTGATCTAACAATAAAATCAATTGCATGGTCAGTAAAACTAAACACCGCCGGTGTAAGTCCTGAGTCATACATATTTACAGGCATTGCAACAGTAGGTGCAAGATTCGAGTACATCTTTATCTCAACCATAGAACCAGGTTTTAGTTCTGCAAACTCAGGAATAAATTCCATTAAATTCTCACGTGAAAGATGTGCTTGTCCCATCTTTTCTTTTGCACCACCACCACATATACATTCTTCAGAAATACCAGAAATCATAGTCCACGAACAAGCATCAATACCTGTTTTTGATGAACCTTCTTGAGTACAAATATGCAAATCCCTATATGTAGGTTCTGGTGAAAATGTTAAGTAACCACGAGATGCAGCATGAAATAATTGATTTATTAAACTTGTAGACACACTAAATCTGTTATGATTTCCTTCCTCACCTGGAATCATGTGCTTTGGAGAAGGTAGACCTCCACTGTTTCCAAAAAATTTATTTGTAAACCTTTTTAACACAGTATCTTTTTTAACAGGCAGCACACTCACATCCACTGAAGCACCGAAACCACTCCAATCAGTACCATGAGTTTCAAAAAATGCTTCGCTTGTAAAATCACCTGCTTCAACACGAGGTTTATACCCAGACAAAACACCATCAAACTTTGCCGTCTCTAGCCTAAAATCATCTGATGGTATTAACGAATTATTACCAATTTCATATGCATCAAACGTTGCAGATAGTGCGCTTGCAAGAATCTTATTATGATCTGGATCTTCAAGTTTTTGTTTAATTTTATACTTAATTTTATTCTCTATACCACCCAACCAATCCTGAACATCACCAACCTCACAAATTCCAGTACCATCATAATCCATGGAAAAGTCATCCCCCATACCATATTCACCTGTTGTTTGTTGGCTAACACCTATGTTCCTACCCGAAACACCAACCCTCAACTCTGAATCAGAATTATGATTTGCTGTTACATTTAATATAGCACCATTACATTCTGTAGCACTTGCAGGTATTGGTATTGGTACAGATATGCTTATACCAAACATTCCAACACTTACCTCAACCACAGCAGGTAAACTTATATCCACCAAGCCACCAAAAGGAATGCCCCCATGAATTCTTGCTTCTATGTTTTCTTCCCCAGACTTAGCATCAACACTCACTGGACCTACAACTAATATCTCATTTAATCTTGCATTTATATTTCCACTTTTCAAACAAAGTTCCACATCAAAATCTAATGGTGTCATAGTTGAAACAACATCAACTCCCAGCATCGTAGCTTCTGCAGCTAAATCTGCTGAAGACATACCATCCTCAACAACATAACCCCCCTCACCTAAGAACTCTATCAACTCTTCATCTGTCATTTCTGACACACGTACACGAACACCACTTTCAAGCTCAGCTATTGCTTCTTCACTATCAATTAATGAATCAAATGCATCTTCAATATCAACACAATCTACATCATCTGGTTCATCTGAAATTGTAGAATTAATTTTAACTCCCTCACCAGAAGAAACAGCCTTTGACATTAAATCATCAAGAGGACCGTCTATTCCAATAGGTGTCATGCCTAAAAAAATTGCTTTTTTTATAATACTAGTATCACTATGAAAATAATCCATGGTACTAAGTGGTGCACCAAACTTATCAGGATGCTCGAATGGTGCAATGTCAATATCAACCCAGGTTCTCCTTGCAACAACAGAATGTACCATGCCAGGATCAACATGCTCTTTACCATAAGACTTAGAACCACCTAAAGTATCAAGCGTTTCACTCTTTTTTTCCTTTAAACCAATGGAACTAAAGCCAACCAAAGATTTTTTATGCACATTAATACTTGTGCGCTTATAAAAAGCTAAATCATTATATGGACCCACCCCTGTCCAACACCCAGGAATATCTACGTGCGGAGGAACAAAAGCCTCTACCATAATAGAACTTCCTATTTCACCTCTTTTGTTTGCAATAAATGGAATTGGGCTTCCGTCACCACCACTCTTAAAACAACCATTAATTTCAATTAAATAAGACTCTCCTGGCTCAAGGCCAACTACTTTATCTATAAATATATAATGAGATCTAACATCATCTGACTGTGTATATACATGAGTAGAAGGCTCATACCCATCAGAAAAAATTATTTCAGCCTTTGGTGCTATTGACCCAGAACCACCAATCAAAGAAGTATCTTTAGACGCTTTAAGTGAGCCTTTTGTTTTCATTAAAATTTCTGTATCAATCTTTCCAATAGAACCCTTTCCAATAAATGGCATGAATCCAGAACCATAAGCAATAAATCCAAAACCTGCAAGAATTAATGCAGACACAATTACTTTTGTTTTTGTTGTAACGGATGTCTTAGAGAGAGCTTGAATTTGAGAATCCTTCATAAATATAATTTGTATGTTTCGTAAATTGTACCATTTTATAAACCTAAATAATACATATTTAATAAGAATAAATAAGGCGTGCTAAAAAATAATAAATATCAAATACATATTGCTTCCTCAAATCCATCACACAAAAGACATTTACAAATAATTAAAATCTGCTATTCTTTGCAACCAAGGATACATAAGTGATATCTTATATAAAAACTTATAAAAGACCCCTAAAACAAACTATAAATATTCTTTATACTAAGGGCGAGTGGTGGAATTGGTATACACGAGGGACTTAAAATCCCTTGGAGGAAACTCCGTGCGGGTTCGAGTCCCGCCTCGCCCACCAGAAAATAATCTCAAGAAATTGAGATTATTTTATTTTTCTACTAATATAGAACTATATAAATAACCATGTTACTTTGTATACAATTCTGCTAATATCAAAGTAAAATTTAATACATAAATACAAATATGGATACATCTATTTACATAGCCCGAATCATGGCAATTGCATATTTATCAATTTCAATTGCAATGTTTGTTGATCCAAAGTTCTATACAGAAATGATAAAAGATTTCTTTAAAGCCAAACACTCATTATACCTTGGTGGTCTAATGGCGCTTATTATTGGTTATGTAATTATTGCTAGTCATAACATATGGACAGGTTGGCCAATTATAATAACTCTACTCGGATGGATGGCATTATTTAAAGGAGTATTCCTACTGGCATTCCCAAACACATTCATAAACCTGACCAAAAAAATGTTTGACCTTAAAGCTATGCCAAAATACAGATTGCTAGTTTTACTGCTTGGTGTTATTTTTTCTTATTTTGGATTCTTGATATAAATAGACAATCAGGTTAGATAAAATATGATAGAACGAGATGAATCAAACATACCCAGCAATGAAGACACATCAAAGGAAAGTAATCCTGAAGAACGTGAGTTTGAGGTTGGTCTAAGACCACAATCTTTTAGTGAATTTGTTGGGCAAGATAATATAAAAGAAAACTTATCAATTTTTATAGAGGCAGCAAAAATCAGAAAAGAACCGATTGAACACGTACTCTTATATGGTAACCCGGGACTTGGGAAAACTACTTTGGCACACATAATTGCCAATGAAATGAAATCCAACATTAAAATCACATCAGGTCCAGCACTTGAAAAGGTGGGAGACCTTGCGGCAGTACTATCTAGCCTAGAAAAAGGTGACATACTATTCATTGATGAGATCCATAGAATAAATAAAACAATTGAGGAAATTCTTTATCCAGCAATGGAAGATTTTGCACTAGACATAATAGTAGGAAAAGGACCAACAGCAAGAATTCTAAGGTTAGCCCTAGAAAAATTTACAATAATAGGAGCCACGACAAGATTGTCTTTATTATCTTCCCCTCTGCGTGATCGTTTTGGTGCAACTCACCATTTAAATTTCTATGAATATAAGGATATTGCAAAAATAATATCCAGAAGCTCAAAGTTACTGGATGTACAAATTGACACAAACTCAATTGATCACATGTCACAAATATCAAGAAGGACCCCACGAATCGCAAACCGAATACTAAGAAGAGTTCGAGATTTTGCACAAGTAAAATCTGATGGGAAAATAAACACAAATGTATGCAAAGACGCACTATCAATGTTAAGTATAGATAAAAAAGGACTAAACGAGACTGATAGAAGAATCCTAGAAATAATAATAGAAAAATTCTCTGGAGGTCCGGTTGGACTAACAACCATAGCAGCAGCTACACAAGAGGAAATTCAAACAATAGAAGACGTGCATGAACCATTCTTATTACAACTAGGCTTCCTTCAAAGAACACCTCGTGGCAGGATTGTTACAGACAGAGCTTATGAACACCTAAACAAAGAAATAAAAACGTAAGATTTGGTATAATAAAAACGTTGTGAATTAATATTATGAATATACCAACTTTAAACATGCCAGTATCAGTATTTTTGATCCTATATGGACTATTCATGCTGATATTTATTATTTATAGTCTTTTTAATGTGTACCATCTGGTTAAGTATGGATACTATAGCTTTACATTGTATTCAGTAATTACAGTATTTACTGGAGGTACAATCATACTTATTGCACTATCAATATTTTTGCTTGCAAAATATAATTGGAATCAACCCATAGGGATCCAAAAAGCCATAGACTCTTATAATGAAGATTTATTCCCTGGATTATGAAGACATTAGCCCACCTTCCAAACCAACGACCAAATGAAAAGGTAGTACTTTTCATGAGAAGACACTGGATTGCACTTGTGGCACTTGGTTTCGGTTTTTCAATAACAACTTTTTTACCACTATCAATAGGCTGGTACTACTGGGATACACTTACCATATGGCTAGCACACCCATCTGGCGGACCGCTGGTTACAATAATTGGAAGTATGTACTTTCTGTCTGTTTGGCTATTTGCATTTGTTGAATTTACTGACTATTACCTAGATACATGGATAGTTACAAATGAAAGAATAATTAACACAGAACAAGAAGGTTTATTTCACAGAACAGCATCAGAACTAGACCTTGCAGCAGTACAAGATGCAACAGCTGAAATAAGAGGGATTCTACAAACATTACTTACATACGGAAATGTATTTGTACAAACCGCAGGTGAAAAAGGTAGATTTCATTTTAAAAATATAAACAACCCAGAACAAGTAAAAGAAGTAGTGAATAAACTTGTTGAAGAAGACAAAAAAAGACTAAGTAGCTACGGCGCTGTACCTGCCAAAATAAAAACTTCAAAATTAAAATAATACAGACCCAAACGGATCTGTATTTTTATTTTTACTTTACCCACTCATAAACGTCCCATGCCCAGTTTGCCAATCGTTTTGTATCCTCAAATGATCCACTTCTAGACTTCGCACCAAAAAGAACAATTAACAACTCCCTATCTTTATCTATTTCTGACGGTCTTATGGTTGTGACCAAGTTCCATCCAGACTCATATAAAAATCCTGTTTTACTCCCAGTAACATACAAATCATCGTATTGAGATTTATACAACATCCAATTTGTATTTTTCATCAACTTTGATGTACCACGGTTCTGTACATAAATTTCACGCTGAGCAGTTGTTGTGTATCTTTGAATTTCTTTTCTTAAAAATATCCTACGTGCCAGACGTGCAAATTCACGTGGAGTAGACACATTCCCAACCTCTATACCTGTAGGATCAACGAACTTTGTTTTAATAAGATTTAAATCAGATGCTCTCTGATTCATTTGACTTAAAAACTCTTCTTTTGGCAGCTGAGTTGTACGTGAAAGTGCATTGGCAGCATTGTTGGCCGATGCAACCAAAGTTGCATAAAACAAATCATTTACTGAAAACGTATCCTTGTCACTTACCCACAAACGAGCACCTCCAACATTGTCGTAATTACGGACCTCATGACTTGCATTTAACATTACACCTTCCTCCAAAACCACATCTGCTGTGATTAATTTTGTAAGTGACGCTATGGGCCACTGTAAATTTTCTCTTTTTACTGTAAGTATTTTACCAGTAGACTTATCCATTACAATATATGCCTCTGACCCAATCTGATCCTCAATCTCACGTAAATCCACCCTGTTTGCAACAGCATTGTATAAACCAGGTCCAAAAAACTTTAATTCCTCATGCTCTTGCCACCCATATTGACGCGCCCAATCTTCCAAATCTAACAAGAAACCTGCTGCAGTTTTTGGTACTGCACGATGTGTTACAGAATCAAATGCGGCCTGCAAATCTGAACGCTGATTATAAACTGATACTAAAGCACTATAATCTGATGCAGCAAAAAGAGTCGCAGGTGATACCGCGACTATTACTAACATTAAAATTACGACAAGCTTTTTCATGTTATTCCCAACGTTTATTCAAATCAATACCTTGATAAAAATATTGTAAAATATCATCCCAAGCACTTCCTTCATTAGCCATACACAAAGCCTCTGATGCAGACATTCCAACACCATGCCCCCACAACACACGATTGTTTC
>JAAZYG010000053.1 GCA_014239775.1 Candidatus Uhrbacteria bacterium
AGCAAGCTGAAGGACTTACACTAGTTCCTGTTCGTCTTTATAGAAAAGGAAGTCTTGTAAAGTTGGAGTTTGCCATTGGTAGGGGAAAGAGAAAACACGAGAAGCGTGAGACTATCAAGAAAAGGGAAGTGGACAGACAAATAAGGCAACAAATGAAGGAATGATACATTGACAAAACGTTAAATTTGGTGTACTTTTCGCAGCTGGGGTTGCTCGGATTCGATGGGAGTTTCCGGTACTACAATCAAGTAGAGGATGTGTGATACCTCTCAAATCCATTACACAGACGAACAAATGCAAACAACGTCATTGCGAAATTGAAGAATGCTTTTAGTGTTCCTTCATTCGCGCCGGTTCTCGCTTAACGGCTTGTAGAATCCATCTAACTTAACAATGCTCGATAGTTAAGAATTAGGTGTCATATTTTCGAGCTGGTACAAACTATCGCCATTATGGTGTGTACAAGATTTGCAATTGGCAACATTGTGCGTATTTGGTTTCGCTTTGAGCATACAATGTAATTTAAGCGAAGATGAACTTGGAAAAAATTGTTTTATCATTACTTACCAGACGGGGGTTCGATTCCCCCCAACTCCACCAAACAAAAAAGCATCACTTCTGTGGTGTCTTTTTGTTTGGTATAATAAATTGCGATTTAATAATGTGATTTAAGTAAGATGAAAGCAGATCAAACAATAAATATTTCAACACGTACTTTTGTAAAAGCTGTATTTATAGTTTTGTCCTTATGGTTTCTTTGGTTTATCAGAGAGGTTGTTGCAATATTCATTGCCTCCATCATGCTTGCTTCATTAATTGATCCATTTGCAGATTGGTTTGAGAAGAAAAGGATACCAAGAGGACTTGCTGTATTAATTGTGTATACCTTTCTAATTGCTGTAATGGCAATGATATTCATATTAATGATTCCAATAGTTGCACAACAAATTGTGCAGCTTTTATCTAATTTATCTGGTTCATATTCAGATGTTGCAGAATATTTAGGTAGATTTCAGGCATTCTCAGAAGCACATGGTTTTTCAGAAAACATAAACTCCAGCTTACAAGCGGTTCAACAAAGTATAACAAGTTGGGTGAGTTCATTGTTTACAACAGTTAAAGGTTTTTTTGGGTCAATTGCTGCACTTGCAATAGTGTTGGTACTAACTTTTTATATGGTTGTAGAGGAAGAAAGCATGCGGAAGTATTTTAAGGGGATTGCGCCTGCTGAGTATAAGCCGTTTATTGCACAGTTGTTGAACAAAATGCAAAAGAAAATTGGTGCATGGCTTCGCGGACAGATTATATTAGGTGTATTTGTCGGTTCTCTTGTGTATATTGGATTAAAATTTTTGGGTGTAGAATATGCATTATTACTTGCATTGATTGCGGCAATTTTCGAGATAATACCGTACGTAGGACCTGTTTTTTCATTAATACCAGCAGTTATTATAGGATTTGCTCAATCGCCAATGATAGGTGTGGGTGTTGTTATTTTATATTTAATAATTCAACAGATTGAAAATAATTTATTGGTTCCAAAAATAATGCAAAAAGTTACTGGCTTGAATCCTGTTGTTAGTATTGCTGCACTTCTTGTTGGTATTAAGGTTGGTGGTGTTGTGGGTGCTATTTTAGCAATACCATTAGCTACCATGATAGTTGTTGCAATAGAGGATGTATTTAAAGAGTAATATGTATATAAATAAAAAGAGGTCATATTTTCCAATGGTAATACTTTTTCTAAGTCTGGGGTTGGTTTTATTTATGGTGTATTCTCTAACTTATACAAATACCAACAGTAAGAAAATAAAAGAATCATTAGAGGTTGCAGAAGCCATAAATATAAATGAGTATAGGGTTGAAATGCAAAATATAATTGCTTCTTATGAGTCTGAGTATCAGAATACAGATGATGATCTATCAAAGTTGATAGTTGTCGAAAAAATAATTGGAAAACTTCTTGCAATAAGAGTTCCTGATGGATATAAAGAAATGCATCTTGAATTGGTTGTAAATTTGAATACTATTAAACAAGCTTTGCGTTCAACAAAAAGAGATATTACTATTGGACAAGAAAAACTAAGCAGAACTCTTGCAAGGTTTCCTTGGTTATCTGAATAAATATGGCTCGTATTGAAAAAGGTCAAGATGTTAAGAAAGATATAGAAAAATCAAAAGGCGAGGTTATAAAACATATTAAGCGACAAAAGGCACAACGCGGGAAACTTACATGTTCAATAATCTTCCTCGTTATTTTTTTTGGTTTTATAAGTTGGATTATGTGGGTGGTTGCATCCACTGGATTCATTAAGGTTCCAGTTTTTACATCATTTGCTTATGAGAGACCTGTTCCAGTACGTTATGTTGAACCTGGAACACCTATAGGAGTTGTTGTTGATGAAGCTGTTAAGACAATTTTAACTAAACGTTTGCAAGCTGGTAATGGAATACTGAATGATTCGTCGGTCACAGTTGTGTTAAAAGAGGAGTACTTTACTTCAACATTTAAAACAATGTTAGAACAATCAAGTATAGGTTTGTTTGATCAAGTCAAAGCACAGGTGGCAATATTGGAAGATGGTGAAATAGAGTTATTCATACCTTTTAAAGACTCTAAGCTAGGATCGGCTGTTACTGTCGTATTAGATATGCACGTTTTAGATAAAAAAATAAACGTTGAATATAAAGAAATGAGGACCGGTTCTCTAAAAATGCCAAAATGGTTGTCTGCACTTGTTCTACAGCCTTTTGTAGATACTTACGTTCCAGTTTTAAATAATGCCTTGTCAAAGTACACATACATAGACAATATTGAATATAAAACAGGAGAGATGGTCTTGACAGGTACTCTAGATGTTGAGATTCTGCCAGTTGAATAATATGATCTTACTTCATAGAATCACACCATTTTTTATAGGGCTTATTACAGCTGTTGTTTTCTTTTTTATAACACAACAGGGTTTGGCACCTGTACAAAGTAGTATTGTATTGGTTGTTTGTGTTTCCATTTTATTATCTAGACTATTGGAATGGAAAGTTAATACGTTTCAATTTTGGAATTTTTTTGGTACACCTATATTATTTTTAATATCTTGCGTAGGTATGGTTTTTTTATTAGAGCAATACTTTTTAATTATAACCATCGCAGTATTTAGTACATTTTTACTTACATTGTTTGTTGAGTATGTGTTTCAATATACTCACTTACCATCGAGTTACCAGCCGTACTCATTAGAGTACATGACCATGTTGTTAAATGTTTTAACGATTTTTTTTCTTGCATCATCTGGGTTTGGCATACATCTATTAATACAAACATCATTAGTTGTATTGGCAATAATTTTTTTCTTTTTGTCTTTTTTCTTAGTGCACGGTGCATTGTGGGTTAGTAAGGTTTCTGAATCAACAATTAAGCCTTTTGCTCTCTCAGGTGCAATATTACTGACTGAATTTTTTGTAATATTAAATTATTTACCAACAGGTTTTTATACTAACGCTGCCTTTGTGACGTTGTTTTTTTATTTGTTTGTTGGCTTGACACGAGCGCATGTTCTGCATAAACTGTCCCGTTCAGTAATAAAAAGATATTTAATAACAGCTACAGTGTTACTTTTTGTGATAATTGTTAGTTCAAAATGGGTATGAGAAAAATTGATCGGAATAAAATATTAACAACCGTTGTGTTGTCTATAATACTAGGTGCAGGTAGTGGTGTTCTTGCAACTGCACTTACATCGTCATATTTATCTGATTATGCAATACAATTGAGTGAATTAACAACCCCTCTTCGTATAGCAAAAGATGCACCGCGCGCATTTCCAGACGACATAAACGAGGCTATTTCTCAGATAAATGGTGTTATAGACAAAAGTATTGCATCAGCATTTATAAATTCAACAAAAGGTCAAAATGGGTTTACAGCAAAAGACTTAGTTGTATCAGGTGTTGTGGTTACGTCAGATGGTTGGTTGATGTTTCCAAAGCCGAATAATATAAATGCAAAAAATTGGACAATAATTTTAAATAATAAAACTTATACACCAAAAGAAGTTATAAATAATGAATTGTATGGTGTTGTTTTTATAAAAATTGACGCAAGTAGTTTGTCTGTGGTTGCTTTTGGTGATGCATTAAAAATGTCTTTGGCAGATCAGGTCTTTGTGCTAGATGGTTATGAAAATTTTTCTATACATTCAGTAACTGATGTTGGTAATTTATACGGTACCGTTGTTTCATCTGATGTGTTACAAAAACGAATCAAAATTGATATTTCAGACACAAGTTTTTCTCCAGTATTTAATCTGTCCTCACAATTTATAGGTGTAACTAACAGTTTGGAAGAGGGTATTGTTCCAATAGAAGTATTGTTTTCTGATTTTTCTTCTCTTCTAGCAAATGACAAAATAATTCGTCCATCATTAGGTGTGAACACATTAAGTTTGGCACATACCATAGATTTTTCAGATAAAAATTATTCAGAATATAAAGTAGGTGCATTAATATATGGCGCTGGTGTAAAAAGATATTCAGTCGCAGAGAGTGTTGGGTTAAAAAAGGGTGATATTATTTTGTCTATTGATGGACAAGGTATAAATAAGTTAAATACATTAGATCAATATATTGTAATGCATAAACCAGGTGATAAAATAGAATTGATCGTCGATCGTGATGGTGAGGAAAAAATATTTTCTATAGAATTGGGAACTAAATAAGGATGATGTATAATGGTACAAAGATAAATATGAAAAGTATAAACTATACAAAAGATATTTTTGAAGGTTGGCAAACTATTTTAATGTTTGGATTATTGGGTGTTGTTTTGGCACTTATAATTTCTTTTGTGCAGCCATTAAAATATTCATCAACAGCCAGAATGTTGATTTTACAATCAGGTGGTCCAGTTGATGCATATACAGCTTCAAGATCTGAGGAAAGAATTGCAGAAAATTTATCAACAATAGTTTATACAAGTACTTTTTTTGATCAGGTAATGAAAGCAGGATTTAATATTGATAAAGGAATTTTTCCAGCTGATCCAAACAAAAGAAGAAGGGTATGGGCAAAGACTGTAACAGCACGAGTTTCAAGAGGTACCGGACTTTTGACAGTAATAGCTCATCATCAAGATGTTGCTCAGGCTGAACAAATTGTCAGAGCAGTAACATTTGTTCTGATTGATAGAGTTGGTGAGTATACTTCCGGTGGTTATGTGCAAGCACGTCTTGTAGATGATCCATTAAATTCAAGATGGCCAACAAAACCAAACATTTTTGCAAATGTATTTTCTGGTTTTTTCCTAGGTTTATTTATTGGAGGTGCCTATATTCTTGTCCAATTAGAGAGAATCAGACGACGACATCAGATTATTCATGAGGAATTTTAGCTAATTTTAGCTAAAAACAGATTTTAGATTTTTATAAAGTTGAAAAGTGCCTAAATTAGGTGCTTTTTTAATTAAAAATATAATTTAATTATACAAGTTATATTGTGTTATTTTGGTATTTTATAATGCAATCTTGACAAAATTCGAAATTCATGCTAAATTAGCTCGTCATAAAAGTTTGTATAAATCAGACTCCCAGACCATGCTTATAGTGGTTTGATGTTCTCTGACGACGTCTCCTCCTCGTCGGCTAGATGAATGTCGAACCACTATAGTCATAGTCAGTTCAAAGGTGATTATTGTCATTTTTGATCTGGCTGTGTCTGAAAAAAGTACAATACAATAAAACAGATACACCAAACCGTTTCCCATGTCGGGGGGCGGGCAATTGTGAGACAGTAGTTGTCTTTCAGTTATCTCAACCAAGCCCGACAAGGGGCATAATTTCTTGAAGGAGAAAGAAGATGCATAAGAATGTTATCGCATTTATGGCCGCCTTTGTCGGCCTCATTGTAGTGGTTCCTACCACTGCGTCAGCTGGTCCGGTAAAGCCGCCCAGCGATTGTGGAGTTGATTCTGATGGTGATGGATGGTGTGTTGCAGATGCTTCGCGGCGTGATGCAACAGATCCGACTAAACCATTTCTGCTCGGTGTTGCTGATTGTAATGATCACGATAAGTCTATTAACCCAGGGTCAAAGGAAATTCCTGGAGATGGACTCGACAACGATTGTGTAGGTGGTGATCTGTCGATTCCGGCAGCTCTCAACACTGATCGTGCATTGAAAGCTTTTGGTTGTTCGCGTGCGAACGTTCCTTGCGTTCGTCGTCTTATCAAAGAGCATGCTGTGTGTGATGCATCTGCCCAGTGCAGTGTAAATTACTCTGGTGGTAAGTACTATACTACCTATCAACATTACTTCTTGGACACCGATTGTAATGGTGTAAGAGAAGTCGTTGATCAGGCTGGTAAGGATGCTTACGATAAGGCCCCAAAATGCTCATCGCGTCGGTCGGGTTCTTCTCAATCATCTGTTCGTAGGCCAACTCGTCGAAGAACAGCTACAGTTAGGCAGCCTACTTCTAGTGTAAAGAGTGGTGACCAAGTGGTGGCCGATGCTTCGGCAGAGGTTAAGCAGGAGGTTGCTGGTCTTGGTACCAAGGTTGATGAAATTGCAACAGCAGTTACTCGTCATGAAGGTGACTTCGTGGCATTGACTGATGCTCTTGAAAAAGAGGCGCAAGTTCGAGCAGAAGGTGATGAAGCGTTGAATGCGCGAGTTACCAAGCTTGAGGAATCTGTTGTGACTACAACCACCTCTCTTGATGCTAGCTCTAAGCGTATGGATGCATTGACTCCAAGGCTTGAACTTGCAGAAAGGCTTGTAAAGGCATCGTCTGATTCAGGTGCAATTGCCGAAATCAATATTGGTGCTACCGTGTTGGGTCAAAACAGCATCCCTGTAACCAACAGTGCTACCGGAGAAAGTCTCGGTAATGCTCGAGGAAACTTTGGAGGTGGTTTTACGCTTGGTGTGACTCTTGGTGGGTATACTCCGGCAGGACGCTTTACGGCATTTGGGGATTGGTCTCCAATCTTTGAAGAAGGTCCTGATGGCGAAAATCATGTCGGTGCGATGTTTCGTGTCGGCCCTGAGTATATGGCTCGCCTTGGCAGCAGTCCTCATTACATGGGTGGTCACGCGTTCTACTTCAATAAGAGAAGTGGTGGTACTGTTTTGGAAAGCAATGCCAAAGGTGAGGGTGCTGCAGTTGGCTTCAGCTATGCATATTTGCCAAAACGCGACGATCCTTTGTCAATTGGTGGATTTGCACGATTGAGTATTGGCTATGACAGTCATGGTACTGAAGGTGGTGGTGTTGAAGCTACTACTGGAGATGCAGCGATTGGAATGCTCCAACTTGGATTTCTCTTCGGTACTGGTGGGTAAATCATCAAGTTTTCTGTATGAGAATACCTCTTGACCCGTTCTATTACCTCGTATTTTATTCGAGATATAGAACGGGTCTTTATTTTTAACTATTGACAAAAATCATAAATTTTGTTATATTAGATTCTTGTTTAAATTCAAGATAGATGAGTATTTACTCTAAGTAATTAGAAGACTTGCTAATCAGCAAGATTGTTTATCAGATTTTCTGATTACTAATCATTTCCACAACAACAAGTTGAGGAACAAACTCAGAGGAGGAGTAAGACATGCGCAATGCATACATTTTGATCCTGGCCTTGACAATGGGTCTAACTGTTGGTTGTGGAGAAACCCCTGCCAACGTATCATTCGACACCGAAAGCAGTGATGCCTCTGGTGACGACGATGACAGTGGAGCTGATGCCGGTAATAACGGCCCTCAGGACACTGGTGATGACGATGACTCCGGTCAGAGTCAGAACAATCAAAACAATGATCAGGACGGCGACGGATTTTTGGCGCCAGACTGTGACGACACCGACGACACTATTTATCCCGGTGCTCCCGAGATCTGTGGTGATGGTATCGACCAAGATTGTGACGGCGAAGATCTTCTTTGCACCGACCATGAACTGTGTGTAACTGTTACGTACGCTAGTCCATTGCCCGCCATTGATTTTTCGTATGGGTACTGTGAGGATCAAACTGATCCTGAAATGTGTACTAGTTGGCATCAGTCTGTGTCTGAATCGATCTACACCAATGATGATCCGGATTCCATCAATGACCACATAACCTGGTGCGGCCAAGTCTCTACTGGAGTCATGCGTTTTAACGCATCGTTCTTCCATAACTTCAGTGATGTTGATACCAGCGATGACACAATTGTTGGTGAGGCTGATGCTTGGTTGTGTCAAGGTGGTGTTTTGACTGCTCAAGTCAGCATCACTCTTGATGGTCAGGACATGGGTGACGGAGATGTCTCTCCAGTCACTTTTGGTTCTGGATGCTCTGCTGGACTTGATGTTCAGCACTTGGTCGACGCTCTCTAAGAGAGTTGGTCAAGAAAAAAACCTACGCCTTCATTTGAATTTATTCATTTGAGGGCGTTTTTTTATTTATTAAATATGTGTTAGTTTTTGTCAGATTTATTAAATACTTAATTATTTTTTGTGATTTTTCTTATTTAAAATTAGATAAAGTAAAGATTTATATATTAGTCACGATATCTTGACAAAACTAGTAATTTATGGTATATTTCCTTGTTAATTAAATGCTAAAGTCTTGTTATTAAGCCCTAAATTTAGGTTTTAAATCTAATTAGTAGGTTTAAAAAATTAATTTAGAGTCTAATAGAGGGTTGGCTCAATCGAACTTTACAAACATCTATTTACTTTTGTGGGAATGAGTAATCAAAACTTGATTATTTTTCCCCACAAAAGTTCAACCCTTACCGGGACGTGGGTCAGTATGCGCATCTAGATGGTCTAGATTGTGGTTTACATACTTCTAACAACCCCGGAAGGGGGAGATAAACATTGAAGGAGAATCAGATGAAGAGTTTGAATTTTTGCATGGTCGTAGTGTTCATGTGCGCAAGTACTGGGTGCGGAGAAACTCCAGTAAAGTCCGGTGAAGTTACTGTTGAGGTTGATTCTGGTGTTAGCGATACTGCTGATACTGGAACCAATGAGACGTCTGGTACATCTGATAATCATCCTGTTGATTCTGACGGTGATGGTTACGCACCTTTGAATGCCAATGGTGAGGTTGTTGATTGTAATGACAGCAATGCCAATGTTCATCCTGGAGCAAATGAAATTTGTGACGGAGTGGATAATGACTGTGATGGTCAGGTTGATGAAGGATATAACACTGTTGTGTTGTATGCAGATCAAGACGGAGATGGCTACGGTAATCCAAGTCAGTCTGTTGAAATGTGTCCTGATTCAGATGGATATGTTTCTGACAATACTGACTGTGATGATTCTGATGAAAATATTAACCCTGGAGCAGAAGATGTTGTGGGGGACGGTGTTGATTCAGACTGTAGTGAGAACGGTGCTGAAGAAGTTGAGGTCGATAACGATATGATTATCGTTACGTCCGAGGCAACTGTTGATCAGTGTGTTGATGGTGGAATTGTTTTTACCTTTGGCCTTGATGCAGACAATGATGGTCAGCCAGATCCTGCTACTTCTCAGTCCGTTACTGTTTGTAACGGTCAGAACGGTGCAAACGGTACCAATGGCAACAACGGTCAGAACGGTCAGAATGGTCAGAATGGATCGTCTATTGTGATGGTGTCTGCTCCTGCAGACGTTGCTAATTGTCCAAATGGTGGGTATGTCCTTACCTTTGGTCTTGATGCAGACAATGATGGTCAGCCAGATCCTGCCACTGCTCAGAGTTTTACTTTGTGTAATGGTGAGGATGGGCAAGATGGTCAGGATGCGCCTATTGTTGATCAGGATGGTGATGGTGTTGAGCTCGGTGTTGACTGTGATGACAATGATGCAAATATCAGCGGGCCAAGTTCTTGGTACCAAGATGTTGATGCTGATTTGTTTGGAGCAGGAGACGTAATTGAGGCATGTATCAGTCCTGGTAACGATTTTGTTAACCAGAATAACGATTGTAACGATGCTGATGCCGCGATCAATCCTGGTGCTGTCGAGATCGAAGACGGACTGGACAATAACTGTGACGGTAGTGTCGACGAAGGAACTGATGCGTTTGATGATGATGGTGATAGCTTCTCTGAAAACGACGGTGACTGTGACGACACTGACGCT
>JAAZYG010000036.1 GCA_014239775.1 Candidatus Uhrbacteria bacterium
CAAGGTTTCAGAATGGTTGGGTAAAGAAGCAAACGCACATTATACATGCATGACACCTCTACAATACGAGATTGAACCAAAAAATGACGGATATAAAATTAAATTTATATATAATCAGCTTTTAGAATCTAACTCGATATACGGAATTTTTATTAGCGGTGATCCAAATCCTTTTGGTCCTATACCACTTGGTGTATTAAGTGAAAACAATGTCGGACTATGTTTAGGTGGCTGGGGGTGTTCCTCTATGTTTGCACAGTATTTTGCTGTTGGAGACGAGGTTTGTAAGTTAGACAAAATAGATGTTACAGATAATGGGATTACTCCAAGGGAAACGTATGAATTTGCAAGTTCAGGATTGTTTACATCTTTTCAAGAGCAGCATGAGTTTGTATTAACCCCTCAAACAATAAGAGATAATGGGAGCATAGAAGAACTACAAAGTGTTACAGGAATTTATGATTGGGAATATGTATGGGGATCATCTATTGCTGATGATGATGCAGAAAATATAGTAAAAATTAAAACAGGCGAAGATGTAACGGGTACACAAATTTTATTTGAGGCAGCAGGTGCTGAAGGAACAGAAAAAGTTATCGCAACAGCTGAAATAATCACAGATACAACAAGTATAGTTTCTACAGTAGAGAGTGAGGTGATTGGAATGACAGAAGTTGTTGCACTTATGTGTGAAAATCCATGGCCAGAAAAAGATGTAAGTGGTTGGCAGCCTTTCAAAGAGACAATTGAGCACACAAACTTCTCACTGTATTACTGTCGTGATTCAGGTCAGCAAGGTGACACAAGTGATGATTTGCCAGGTTTATACTCACCAATATATGCACAGAACAGTTCTTTTGTGCAGGAGGTAATATTCCATGTAGAAGATTCAAAAGATGCAATTGGTGTGCGTGTTGCACCAAATCCAGAATATTTAACAGCAGCTGAGTGGTTTGAAGAGCAGCAGTTTATAGGAAATGCTTCTGATGCACAGCTTGATGGATATGATGCTGTAAGGGCGGGGTCTACGCTTTATGTTGCAGCAGCAAATGAGAGTTCTGGAAAAATATATCCAAATATTTATGTAATTTCATACAATGCAGACGCAGGGCAAGATGCAGGTCAAATATTTGAAAAGATTCTTTCAAATTGGAGATTTAACTCTAATACTGACGATGTTTCAGATTTGAATTTATGTAGAGTAATAATTCCAGGTATTGGTTCAAAATTGTCACAAGACAAAGATGATCAATATATTAACTGTCAGTGGGATGGGCAATGTGTTGAAAGGTGTGAGGAAGGTGTTTGTACCGTTTCTGGAAAAGCATGTGATTTTGAAAATCCATGTGAACTTGCAAGTTCAAATGATCCGTCCTGTTCTGATGAAAAATCAAAATTACAGCGTGATTTAACTCGTATTTTTGATACAAAGCTAATGTCAAAGATGCTGGATTATTATGGTGCTTTTAATGGTCATTGTTCTGTAACAAAAGGACAGTCTTGCACAGACAGTGCACAATGTCCTATTTCAGAGTCATGCCTAAAAGGATTCCCAACTATTCAGACAGGCACTTTTGTTCCAGCAATGTCAAACAGTTTATGGTCTTCTTGGCAGGCAGAGCTTGGAAATAAGCTTGGAGCAGCTCTTCCGCTTGATCCTATAAATCAATTTTGGAATGAATGTAAGAATATTGATGACCATGATCCAATTTCATGTTGGAATGCATCATCTGGAATATTTACATGTCCAAATAGATCACAGGTTTACGGATATCAGAATTTCGCAAGTGAAAAATATAATCTATATACTCAATTAGAGTATGCAAATGCACCATGGAACAATGCGGTCGATTTAAATTCTACAGATGAGGGAAGTATTTATCTTGAATACCATGATATGAATTTTGAACCTGCGGGATTGCCTACTGGTGATGATCCAGACACAGACACACCAGGTAATCAAGCTGTTGTTGGTGGTGGATTTAAATCATCTCCTTCATATTGTGATGCATCAGCATGGGGAGATTCAGAATTTTGTGGAGATGGAATTCAGGGAACAGATGAAGTGTGTGAAATAGGAGATATGACCTATGTTAATAGTATTGGTGCTCCAATATCTTGCAATGTGTGTGTGAATAAAATAGACACAGAATTTGATGGTATTAGCTGTACTTTGCCTGGACCAGCTGATCAATGTGGAGCTGATGGTGAATGCGCAGATGGTGTTACTGGATATGGTTGTAAATCAACTGGAGAAGGAAAAGACGCTGTATGTAGTTGGGATGTTGTTAACACAGCAGAATGTGTACCATTTACATGTGGAGATGGTGTTATTGGCAGTAAATCAGGATTAAACCCAGGTGATGTTGGTTATGAGGAGTGTGACGATGGTGCATTAAATGGTACATACGGACATTGTGGAAATGATTGTACGTTTGATACAGCAGGTGGAAATGCATTTTTCTGTGGAGATGGGTATTTGGCAGGTGCAGAACAATGTGATTGTGGAACAGAGTTTAATAGAATTGAATTACTTGCAGATCCAGCTTCATTTACTTCTCAGAACTATGTTGGAAATATATGCTGGGTTACTAATGGTCAGTACAAGCTGGATGGTTCATGTTCCTATGACTGTCAATTGAGTGGTCCTCAGTGTGGAGATAAGGAAATAAACGGACCTGAGGAGTGTGATGGAGAGTATGTAAAGTGGGGAGGTGCACTTTGTGACGATTTAAGTGAGTGTACAAACGATGCAGATTGTGATGTTGGAGGTTGTGGAGATGGTGGTGTTAATTTCCAAGCTTGTCCAAAAGAAGCTGGTACTAACTATGATCAAATCCGTGACAGAAGCTGTAATGGAGTATGTAATTGGCCAGCATGGTCTGCATGTCATGTAGATTCTGCATACTGCGGAAATGGAGTCATGGAAGGAAATGAAGAGTGTGACGATGGAAATGACAGTAACACCGATGGATGTAGGAAGGTTGATCTTGGTGATGGTACGTTTGAATGTAAGAAAAATATTTGTGGAGATGACGATGTCTATATAGGTGTAGAGTCATGTGATTTCGGAAGTGCTAATGGAGATCTGTGTACATCAGTTTATGGAGGAAGTTGTCAGTATTGTAATGAACTGTGTCAGTATAAAAATCTATCTGGAGCATTTTGTGGAGATAATATTATAAACGGTGATGAGTATTGTGATGGTGTAAACACTCCTCCAACATGTATAAAAGTAACAGGTGACGATAATACTGAATTGGGCGGTTCTTGTGACACAGAGGACCTTGGAACAGGTGTTGGATGTGGTTCTGGATATACGTGTCACACTGTAGGTATTTGTAACGGAGGAGACAGAAATGCTGAGGTATGTACAGTGGCTGGTAGCGGAGCAGACACAGTATCTTGTGGTACAGGGTATGATTGTGTAGCACCTTTATGTGATGATGACTGTAAGACCAGTTGTCCAGATGGTACAAAAACAATAAGTATTCAAGCACAAAATGAATTTGGTGAAGAAGCAGAATCAAGAAATGATATAAGTCTTTATAGTTACAGCAACCCGGAAGGGAACACTCCTGATTATGGAGTTATACATATCCCAGCATGTAGGGTGGCTAAAAAAGTTACCGCAGATATTTCACACGGTGGCTTAACTTGGCCAAGTGTAGATATAGTATTCGTCACTGATTTATCAGGGAGTATGTCTTATAGTGTAACTGGGGGATCGACAAAAAGAATAGATGTTGCCGCAGATTCAACTGCCGCAGCAATTGACACACTACTTGATACATATGCAAGTATTGGATCAGATATGAGAATTGGATTACTTAGTTACTCTGGTGCTACAGTGAACATGGATCTTTCCTTCACAAAGAACAAAGCAGCTTTATTAGCTCAGGTGGAGAGCTATAAATCACTTACTGGAGGAAGTACTCCAACAGGACCAGCATTAGAACTTGCTGTAGCTGAACTTCAACCAGGTGGCTCAACCGCAAAAGTAAAAATAGTTATTTTATTGTCTGATGGTGATCCATCGGGTGGCGAACAGTTGTCTACAAAATCATTTAATGGACATACTAAAAAGTTCCCAAGTACTGATGACTATGTTGCTCATGCAAGATATGTAACAATACAAGGAGCAAATGCAGCTGGAATGATTTTTTATTCAGCAGCCATAACAACAGACCCAGACATGGAGGGGTACATGGCTCATTTGTCTTCTGAAAATTGTGAAGCTAGAATAGATGAGTGTCCTGATGCTCCAAGTAACTGTATGGCAATGCGATGGAGAGATGATTGTTCAGTTGAAGGCATGGCAAGTGCATTTGCATATTCAGGGTCAAGTGCCAATGACGTGGAGCAAATGTATCAGGCTATAATTAACCAGATTTTAGGAACAAATATTTCTGTATCCGCAACCAATTCAGAAGATCTGCTGGGTACGCAAGGAGCATTTTTACCACAAGCAAATTCAGTACAATTACCACTTCCTTCAAGATTCGAATGCTCAAATGAACCCCAAGCACTACCTTTAAAGAATCAGTATATTGCAGACGGTGCAATTGCATACAGTAATTTTGAATTCAGTTATTGTCCTTTAGAGTAAATATAAATTTATGGAATTTGGAGATTATCCAACAGAAGAAAAAAAATTAAACTGGAAGCCAATTGCAATAGCTGTTGTTGGTGTAGTTGGTGCATTGGTTTTGATTTTTATGGCAATCAGAATATCAAATCAAATAGATTCTCCAGAGGTTGTACAAAAGAATATTGTGAAACAACAAACAGAAGTTCTAAAAAGTGAATGTGATAATTCATCTGATAAAGATGCTTGTATAAAAAACAAAACAGAGCAAGTAGCCATTAGTTCTGCTTCTGTGGATCTGTGTAAAGAGTTAGAAGCAGAGGAGGCTGATGGGTGTATTTTGCTTTTGGCAGGTGATTTACTTGACCCGTCTTTGTGTAACAACATAAGTGGAACAACAAAAGATAAGTGTAATGATTATGCTTATCATAAACTTGCTTACAAAAATAAAGATGTGTCTGCATGTGCAAAAATTTTAGATAAAAATCTAAGTAAGGGATGTGCAGATTCAATTGATCCAATAACAGCTGAAAATTGTGATCAGAGGAATCAAGAAGAATCGTATTGTAATATGTTGAAGGTGATAGATGATGCATCAAAAAAACAAGATTTATCATTGTGTAGCGTTTTAGATGAAGAGGGTCAAGATTGGTGCAACGAAATGGTTTCAATGGATGATCCAGATTTTGATGGACTTGAGACTTCAGCAGAAGAGGTGTATGGCTCAGATCCAAGAAATGCTGATACAGATGGAGATGGTTATAATGATGGTGATGAAGTAAATGCAGGGTATAATCCAGCAGGGGAAGGCAGGCTTTAAACAACAAATAAATTTATATAAAAAATATGTTTGACGATGTAAAAAAAGAACCAGAAGATATATTCGCAAAGACAGACGAAGTGTCTCCTAAACCCAAGCCTCCTACATAACAACCGGTCGCACAACAGCCGCAACCTACTCAAGAGCAAGTACAATCAGAGGCACAAGTAGAACAGCCGGTAGTGCACACTCCACCTAAACAAAAACCTGAGAACATGCAGGAAAGAGTAGAGAATCTAAGTGCTACAAAAGGCAGGTTTCCAGTAAAAGC
The DNA here is from genome assembly GCA_014239775.1 of Candidatus Uhrbacteria bacterium. Classification (GTDB taxonomy): domain Bacteria; phylum Patescibacteriota; class Patescibacteriia; order UBA9934; family GWF2-40-263; genus JAAZYG01. The sequence goes on from JAAZYG010000036.1 coordinate 5,680, forward strand.
AATAATAATAGTTGTTGCAATTATATTGATTGTTGGTGTTGCATTTTTTATTTCAATGAGAATATTAAAATCACGAACGCCTAACACTCCAGAACCACCAGCTGTAAATAGTTTAATGCCCGAGCCTGCAGAGTTACAGCCAACTGTTGCACCAACGCCTGTTGTTGTGCCCGAGCCTGTAAAAATTCCTGAACCGGTTGTAGAAATAGATACAGACAAAGACGGATTGAACGATAGTACAGAAAATACATTAGGAACAAATCCAAACAATCCAGACACAGACGGTGATGGTCTTCAAGATCGCGAAGAGGTTGAGGTGTACAAGACAGATCCATTAGTAGCAGACTCAGACGGTGATGGATACCTAGACGGAGCAGAAGTTAAAGGTGGGTACAATCCTTTAGGGGAAGGAAAACTATTTGAGATACCAACAACAGAATAAAAAATTAATTTATGGCAAAAGAAAAAACTAAACCTGAGAAAGATCAAGTTGAAGGTGAAAAGAAAAAAAAAGTGAGTTCAAAATTGAACGCACAGGTTTTTTCAATGCCAAATAAATACAGACATGGAAAGGAGCCTGCTGTTGTAGTACCAAAAAAGAAAGAGGTAACAAAACAAGTTGTACAACCCGTTGCACCACCAAGGCCTGTACCAAAGCAGACTGGGAAACCTCCAGCAAAGAAGAGCAAAACAAAAAAATCACTTATTATTGCAGGTGTGGTTATGATTTTTGCAGTATCACTAAGTAGTTATTTATTATTACGAAGTAAGCAAAAACAACCAAGTGCAACAGACGATGTTAAGGTGGTAAAAACAGAGCCTGTAATTCCAAAAACAGAGACTCCAAAACCTAAACCAAAACCAGTAGAAGATGAAGTTCCCAAAGACGATTCTACATCTGCATCACCATTTGTAAAGCAGATTGTTCCAGGGAAAGATTCAGATTCTGACGGACTTACAGATGTAGAGGAGCAGTTAATATACAACACTAACCCATCGTTACCAGATTCAGACAAAGATGGTTTCTTGGATGGTAATGAGGTATATCATAGGTATAATCCTGCAGGAACAGCACCTGTTACATTACTGGGATCAAATCTTGTACTACAAAAAGATACAGATCATTTCTCAATTTTATATCCCTCCAAATGGACAGTAGGAGATAGTACAAAAGACGTAAACACAAATTTCCCGAAATCAATATTATTTAATGCACCAAGCGGTGAGCAGATAAGACTAATGATTTCAAATGGTTCAACATCAGTAGACACATTGATGCAAGAATGGAAAAATACGCTTGATAATAAAGTTGTTTTAGAAACAGACTCAAAGGTAGGATTCAAGCTTTATATAAATAGTGATAAATTACGCTCGTTTTTAGTACTTAATGGTGTCGCTATAACATTTGAGTATGATACTGGAAATAAGACAGCTGTAGATTATCTACAAACATATCAAATGATGATTAACAGTATTCAAAAAATAGATAAGCTAGAAGAAGAAACAGTTAACCCAGAACCTGAGGAGTCAAATGAATAAAGTGGTATGATAACAGCAGATTTAAACCAACAAATTTTACGAGGGGGTCAAAAACTTCCTCTTTCTGTTCTTGGCAAGATCTTAAAATATACATCAAAAGAATTACAGATTAAAAAAAAGCATCATATCTCAATTGCATTTGTGGATAAGAAAACAATCAAGAGGTTAAATAATACATATAGAGGAAAAGATTATGTGACAGATGTATTGTCTTTTATTCTAAAGGAGGATGGTTTGCTCGGTGAGATTGTTGTGTCATATGATAAAGCAAAGGAACAGGCAAAAGAATTTAAGCATTCAACAAGAGACGAGGTAGTGTTCTTAATAGTTCACGGAATCCTACATTTATTTGGGTATGATCATGAGGTGGATTCTGATGCACAAAAAATGTATTCAAAGCAAGGGGATGTATTGAAGAAGTTTAAAATAAATTCAAGAATATGATTGAGATAAGGAAATTACGAAGAAGCATCAAGCATGCGCTACGTGGTGTAAAAATTGCATTTAAGACTGAGCAAAGCTTTAGGCTTCAATCTATATTTTCTCTTTTTGTAATAATTTTGGCTATTTATTTTCAGATAACATCATTTGAATGGGTTATTATTCTATTAATGTCTTCAATTATTTTGTCATTAGAACTATTCAATAGCATAATCGAACGAATTCTAGATGCATTTCGTCCAAGAATTCATCCGATTGTTAAGGATATAAAGGATATTATGGCAGCAACTGTTTTAATTATGAGTATGGCTGCAGTAATGGTTGGTGTGACAATATTTTATCCATATATACTAGCGCTTGTTTGAGAGTGAAAAGAGTAATATACTAAGAAGGTTATGAGTGAAGAAATATATACAGGACTAGATGTTGGGTCATATGCAGTAAGGGTTGCAGTAGGAAAATTGGTGCCAACAGCAGAATCAAAAGATCAAATGCATATCATAGGTGCAGTTGAGGTGCAGTCATCAGGAATAAACAAAGGCACCATTACAAACCTAGAGGATGCAGTTTCTTCTGTTTCACGAGCACTTGAACAAGCAGAAAGAATAACAGGAATTCCACTTAGCAATGCATGGGTTGGAATAAACGGAAGCCACATAATCTCACAAGAATCACGTGGTGTTATTGGTGTTGGAAGAAGTGATGGTGAAATACGAGAAGAGGACGTTGAGCGTGCTATTGAAGCGGCGAGAACTGTGGCAACTCCAACTAATTATGAAATCATTCATGTTATACCAAAAAGTTTTACTGTTGATGGTCAACGTGGTGTAAAAGATCCTGTTGGAATGAATGGAATAAGATTAGAAGTAGATGCTATTATTATTCAAGGTCTTGGTTCTCAGATCAAAAATCTCACAAAATCTGTATACAGAACAGGTTTAGATATTGAGGATTTGGTTTTTTCAATTTTAGCAACAACAGAGGCTGTAATCACAGAAAGACAAAAAGAATTAGGTGTTTGTGTTGTAAATATTGGTGCTTCAACAACAAGTTTGGTTGTTTATGAAGAAGGAGATGTGCTTCATACATCTGTTTTACCAATAGGTTCAGACCATATTACATCAGATATAGCAATTGGACTTAGAACATCAATAGAAGTCGCTGAGCAAGTAAAGCTTAGACATGCTTCCTGTGCACCAAAGGACATAGCAAAGAAAGAGGTGATAGATTTAGCTGAGCTAGGTGCTCCAACTGAAGAAATTGTTGGTAGACGTTTTGTTGCAGAAATCACAGAAGCAAGAGTTCAGGAGATATTTGAGCATGTAAATAAAGAGTTAAAAAAGATCTCACGATCAGGCATGCTACCAGCAGGAGCGGTTTTAACAGGTGGAGGGTCAAAATTAGCTGGCTTAATTGACGTTGCAAAAACAACGCTTCGTTTACCAGTATCCTTAGGAACACCAATTGGTATTACTTCAGTTATTGATAGAGTAAATGATCCAAGTATGAGCACTGCAATAGGTCTATTACAGTGGGGACACAACATAAAAGGATCAGATTCATCAAATGGATTCTCAAAAATCTTTAGCAAGATATCAAATGTGGATAAATTATCCTCAGGTTTAAAAAATTTATTTCGCTCACTTAAGCCATAATTGAAAAAGTGAATAATTTAAATCTTAGTTTTAAAAGAAGATATACACATCTTCTTTTTTATTTTCTTGACAATAGAAATCATAATGATAAAGTTATGTATGATTTTTGTGCTCAATAAAGCAAATTTTGAACAAATTAGGTGCTCAACAAATAATATGGCTCAAGTAAAACCAGAAATTGAAACCTTTGCAAAAATAAAAGTTGCAGGGATAGGAGGAGGAGGAGGTGCTGCAATCAATAGGATGATCAGCGATAATATTAAAGGTGTGGATTTTATAGCAATCAACACTGATGTTCAGGCTTTGAATCAAAATCTTGCATCAACAAAGTTGTCTATTGGTAAGACGCTTACAAGAGGGTTGGGTGCTGGAATGAATCCAGAAGTTGGATCTCGGGCAGCTGAGGAAAACCAAAATGAAATACGAGATGCTCTAAATGGTGCAGATATGGTGTTTTTGACATGTGGTTTAGGTGGTGGAACAGGTACTGGTGCTATTCCTGAGGTTGCAAAGCTTGCAAAGGACATTGGCGCACTTACAATTGCGGTTGTAACAAAGCCATTTACATTTGAGGGTGCTCAAAGAAGAAGAATTGCTGAGGAAGGATTTGATAGATTGCTAGAATATGTTGATGCAATAATTACAATTCCAAATGATAGAGTACTTCAGATCATAGATAAGAAAACCTCTTTAATGGATGCATTTACTGTAGTTGATGACGTGCTAAGGCAAGGTGTGCAAGGAATTGCAGAGTTAATTACGATACCAGGGTTAATTAACGTTGATTATGCTGACGTTAAGGCGATTATGCATAATTCTGGTTCAGCATTGATGGGAATAGGTAGGGCAAGTGGTGAAAATAGAGCTGTAGAAGCTGCAAAACAAGCGATAGCAAGTCCATTATTAGAACTTTCCATTGATGGTGCAAAAGGAATATTATTTACCATTTCAGGTGGTCCAGATTTAGGAATGCATGAGGTTGCAGAAGCTGCAAAGGTTATAACCTCATCGGCTGATGAAGATGCAAAGGTTATTTTTGGTGCAAATATAGATAATGAGATCGATGAAGAGATAAGAGTTACTGTTGTTGCGACAGGATTTGATTCAAGAGAAAAACGCACCACTTCACCTGGTTCTGTAGAGGTACAAGCACAAGGTTCATGGTCGCCAGGTTCATTTTTAAGAGTACGTGAAAAAGAAGAGGAGAATAGTAAATCACAAATAAATTTTCAAAAAAAACCTATAGCAGAACCGAGACCTGAACCTGTAGTTAGAAAAAAAGAGGTTTATCAAAATCCAATTACTCCACAACCTAGTACCACAAAGACTCAAGAGCAAGAAGATGAAATAGAAATTCCTGCATTTATTAGGAAGAAAATGATGTAAAATATAAACAGAAAAAAATCGTCACAATGTGACGATTTTTGCTATAATGCAACGTGTAAAGAATATATACGATATAAATTATGAGATGTCAGGTTTGTAATCATAAAGACACAAAAGTTGTTGATTCAAGAATTTCAACAGATGGTGCAAGTGTAAGAAGAAGAAGAGAGTGCGAAAAATGTAGTTTCAGATTTTCGACTTTAGAAGAGGTTGAATTAATGGATTTAACTGTTGTAAAAAGAAATGGACAACGAGAGAACTATTCAAGAGAGAAATTAAGTAAGGGGTTATTAAAAGCACTTGAAAAACGTTCATATACAGAAGCAAGTTTTCATAAGCTTGTACACAAAGTAGAAAGAGATATTCAGAAAAAAAGAAGAGGGGAATTAACAGCATTAGAACTTGGTGAAATTGTAATGAAACATCTTAGAACATTTGATAAGGTGGCATACATTCGTTTTGCATCAGTATATAGATCTTTTGAAGATGTAAATAAATTTGAAGAAGAATTAAATAAGTTGCTTAAAAAGAAAAAAACCAAAAGAAAAAAGAAAAAATAATTATGTCCATAAAATCACAAACAGAAACAGTAATTATATTATCAGCTACGATTGCTGCGATAATAGGTGCTGTAGTTGCATCTGTAATAACAGCATACTTATCGAATACATTGAATGTTTCTAGGTTGGCTAATTATAAAAACTTATCTAATGAGCAAATTAATTCACACATTGTAGAATTGATCGAAGAAGAGAGTGCTACAATAGCTGTTGTTGAGAGGGTTGCACCTGCTGTGGTTAGTGTTGTTGTAAAAAAAGAACGTGGTCAGTTAAATCCATTGGACGATTCCTACCCTATATTCGTACATCAATTTTTTAATAATAAACAACTTACAGATTCAGAAAAAAAAGAGCTGGTCGAAGTATCGAGCGGCACAGGATTTTTTGTTAGTGAAGATGGGTATGTGATCACTAACAAACATGTAATAACAGACCAAGGCGCAAATTTATTTATTGTAAATAATGACGGTAAAGAAATAGAAGCTAAGCTTATAGACATAGATCCATTTCAAGACATTGCTGTTTTAAAAGTAGAAGGCGGTCCTTTTATAAGTGTAAAATTTGCTGACTCAGATAATATTAAAATAGGGCAAACAGTGATTGCTATAGGAAACACACTTTCTGAATTTAGGAACACTGTAACAAAAGGTGTTGTATCAGGAATTAATAGGCGTATAACAGCCGGTAATTCATTTAATGCAGAAGTTATAGATGAGGCAATACAAACAGATGCAGCGATTAATCCAGGAAATTCAGGTGGCCCATTAATTAATTTATTTGGAGAGGTTATAGGAATCAACACAGCAATAAGTTCAGCTGGTCAAGATATTGGTTTTTCTATTCCAATCAATCAGGCAAAAAGAGCAATAGATGATGTTAAAAAATTTGGAAAAATTGTTAGGCCATGGTTAGGGGTAAGGTATGTTCTTGTGGAGCCAAGGGATAAAGAAAATTTAAAAATTCAATATGAGCTAGGGGCAATGTTGGTTGCTGGTGATAAGCCTGAGGAGGTGGCTGTTTTTGAAGGTAGTCCCGCAGGTGTAGCTGGATTAGTAGAGAGAGATGTTATAATTGCAATAAACAACATCAGACTTACAAAAAATAAAGGGCTGTCAAAACTAATTTCAAAATACAGACCCGGTGATACTATCTCTCTTATGTATATTAGAAATGGTGTTGTAAACAAACTAGATTTAATTCTAACCGAATATGGTTTAGAAAAAGAGAAAGATTATGAAAAAAAGAACTAAAATAATTTGTACAGTTGGTCCTGCGTGTGATTCATCTGCAATGCTAAAAAAGATGATTAAAGCAGGTATGGATGTTGCCAGACTAAATTTTTCACACGGAAGTCACGCAAATCACCGTACTTTATATAGGAATATACGTGCAGCAGCAAAGGCTGTAAATAAACATGTTCCTGTTATAGCTGATCTACAGGGTCCAAAGATAAGGATTGGTGAATTGCCAAGTGAGGGAATGAATCTTCGCTCCGGAGAAGATGTTGTGTTTTCAACAAATGAAGATGCATACAAAAAAGGATATGTTCCAGTTACATACAAAGACTTACATGTGGATGTAAAAGCAACGGAGCATTTTTTAATTGATGATGGTTTACTTGAGGTGCAGATTACAAAGGTAAAAGGTGATAAGATTTACGCCCATGTACTTAATGGTGGCAAGATAACATCTCATAAAGGGATGAATTTTCCAGAGTCAAAATTAGCTATTCCTGCATTTACAAAAAAAGATAAGTTGGATGCAGAGTTTGCTGCAAACTTGGGTGCTGATTGGGTTGTGTTGTCGTTTGTAACAAGTGTAAAGGATGTAATGCAATTGAGGAGGTTTTTAAAAGCAAAACTTAAAGATGGGAAGGTTTTGCCCAAGGTGATGGTAAAGATTGAAAAACCTGAAGCTCTAGAAGAGTTTGATAACATATTAAAGGTTGTGGACGGTGTTATGATTGGTAGAGGAGATTTGGCAATAGAAACACCAGCAGAAGAGGTTCCGATTAGGCAAAAAGAAATAATTACAAAGTGTAGGCAGGTAGGGAAGCCTGTAATAGTAGCAACTCAAATGTTACAGTCAATGACAGAAAATCCAAGGCCTACACGTGCAGAAGTATCAGATGTTGCAAATGCTGTTTTTGATAGTTCTGATGCAGTAATGCTGTCAGCCGAATCTGCAACAGGCAAATTTCCACTGGAGACAGTTTCTGTAATGGCAAATATTATAAAAAAATCTGAGGATTCAATTTATGATGATATTCCTTTAATAAGTTATGCATCTCATGAAAAAATTACAGCATTGTCAGATTCTATAAAACTCATTGTTTTAAGAGGTGAAATAGATTGTGTTATAGCATCACTTGAATTAGCGCCATGGTCAGCATCTGTGTTTAGATCACATCCAGAAATACCATTTTATTTAGTTACACCAAATAAAGAAACAGCAAGACAGGAATCATTAAGGTGGGGTGTTCAATCAGTCGTGATGAAAAATATAAAAGAGACAACTTTTGTAAAACGTGCAATTGCACTTCTTAAAAAACAAAAAAAGATTAAAAATAAAATGCGTTTAGCAGTGGTTATGGGTGATAGACATGGCGAAGGATATGATGTGGTGGTTGTAAAATAATAAAATACCGACTGGAGAGCAGTCGGTATTTTATTTAGCTCTATAATCTATGGGTTAACAAGTGTTGCGGTAGCATTTTTTGTGTTACCAGAATCATCTGTGTATGTTATTTTTGCAAACTTTTTAGAACTATCAACTAGTGAACTTATAATTTCTGTAATATCAAATTCCATTTGTTTTAGCTGCTCTTCTTCATTTGTAAAAACGATAGACTTAGAAAAATCAAAATTATTTACTGGTTCATGTATTTTTGTAGATAGATTTTGTGGTATTTCGTCTATCTGCCAAATTAGTTTCTCAGTTCTATAACTTATTTCTGTGTTTGGCGTAAACCAAGTGGAGCATGTTGGGTTTGTGCAGGCCTGAATCATGAATACGTATTTTGTGTCAGGCACTAGGTTAGACATGTCTAAACTAAATCTTTCATGTTCTCCGCTTTCAACTCGTTTCCATTCACTTCTTGGTTCTGTGACTGTTATTAAAAAGTGGTTGTATGTTTTTTCTGGTGCATCCCATTCCAGACGTATGTAGGAAGCAGAACCATATGTTATTCCATTGATTTCTTTAGGCCTGAATTTAATGGCTCTGTAATCTGAATTCCATGTGTCCAATGCGTTTTTTACCAATGCAGAGTGTACTAAATTTGAGTAATCTGCTTTTATAGGTTCCCTAAAAAACTTTTTTTGTATAACAAGTGCCAGTGTGCTGATAAATATTACTATCACTATTGTCACTAGTATTTTTATTACTTTATCCTTCATATATTATTTATATTTTCTTTGTTGTGGATACAATAATCTATTTTTTATAGATTAAGTCTAAATAAGTAATAAGAAAGTTGCAAATATATTATTTTAAACTTCTGTTATGATTTTATTTAACTCTTAATTTGCATTTATAAAAAAACACCTGATTACAGGCATTCTTTTATGGCGGACCGGACGGGATTCGAACCCGCGAACTTCGCCGTGACAGGGCGACGTGTTAACCAGGCTACACCACCGGTCCACAAAATTACTGCAAAATATTAACACAGCAAGAGAAGCTATGCAATAGCTGTTAGGTTTTAACTCCAACAGCCTTTTTTAATGTTAAAACCTCGGATTCTGTAAGATGTCTCCAATTACCACTTGGATAAGTTGTAGGCATTTTTAAAGTTATAATTCTTGTGCGTTTCAATTCTGTTACATTATATCCTAAAGTCTCACACATTCTACGAATTTGTCTATTTCTACCTTCTGTTAAAATTATCGCAAATTTTCTTGGGTCTATTTGCCTAACTTTTGCTGGAAGGGTTAGTCCATCCTCAAGTTCAATACCGTTTTGCATCACTTTTATTTCTTTACGTGGCATGTCTTTATCTATCTTTACCACATACTCTTTATCGTGATCATATCGTGGATGCATTATTCGATTTGCCAAAACCCCATCATTTGTTAAAAGTAGTAATCCTTCACTTTTAACATCAAGTCTACCGACTGGAAATATTCTTTCAGGATAGTCGATGTATGAAATTACGTTATCTCTTTTTGTTTCGTCAGTTGTAACAATCATGCCAACTGGCTTGTTGAGCATTATGTAAACTTTTTTAGGAATTTTCTTTTTGTCACGTCCAATAACTCTAATTTGATCGTCTTCCGATACTTTTGTCCCAAGAGTTGCTGGTTTTTCATTTATCAAAACTTTGCCGGCTTTAATAAGTCGGTCTGCTTCCCGTCTTGAACAATATCCGTGTTCTGACAAGTATTTATTTATTCTTATTGTATCTTGTGACATATGTTATGAAAGTATAATAAAAAAAGTCGGTATAGTCGATAGAGGTTAAATTCTATTGACTATACCGACAAGGGAGAAAGAAACATTGAGCTAGTCGCCTGGAGTTCCAGACCACTCTTTCCAATGCTGGAGCTGAGATGCTCCACCAGAACTAGTAGTTCCAGTTGGTGGAGTGGCAACATTGTTTGTTGCAGACGGTGCAGCAACTCCTCCAGAAGCACCATTGGTTCCATTGTTGATATTTCCAGATGCACAATTGCTCGTACAAACAGGATTAACAACAACAGCGCCATTATCAGCTTTTGTGCTAGATGTAGGTGCTGGAATAGCCTGAGTGCTGAGAGCAGCCTGACTATTCATCTGATTCATTGCACGAATTGGCATATAAAGCAGAAACAGCATCAACAGAAGCATTGGAATTCCAACCGCAAAGAAAATCCAATTGCGCTTTACCCAGCTTTTCTGCGGCGGCGAGTCTCTGTCATCAGGTCCATCGTTAAGCGGTAGGTCTCCACCACCAAGTTCATCATCAAGAGGTTTAAAACTCTCAACACGATCATTTCTGGATTCATCGGGATTAATACTGTCACCTCCTTGGTGTTGTGTAACCTCTACAAGGTCCTCTAGATCCATGTATGGTTGATGAGAAGGTTCTTCCTCAACAACACATACAGAATTTTCACTGGTTTCAGAGATTGTTTCTGGTGCCTCTAGATCTTCCTCTTCAAGATTTGGTTCTGAAAAAAATACAGAATCAGCAACATCGGTATTAAGACGTGAAAACACATCTTGTACATCTTGATCAATTTCAGGTCTCTGAAGTTCTTCTTCCTCGACATCATGTGGAGTAGCAATAAATGAAAGTGCACTTCTTGCTAGTTCGTCAATTTCAGGAACAGAATCCCTTTCCACCTCATCTGTAGCAGGTTCTTCGTCTACAAATTCAGGTATAGGGTCGGCTTCAGTATTCACTTCAACGTGAGGTGTATCCTGTTCAATGTCATCTGAGCCATTATCTTCCAAAGAAGAATCTTCCTCATATGAAATTGGATCAAAAGGCTCTGCATACCCTGCACTTAAATCCAATTCAGGAACTGGATTTTTGGTAGGGGCAGCAAGATGAGGTTTTTGGGAAACAAGAGCATCAAATACATCTGGAATAGGTACGAGAGCTTCCTCAGATTCATCCAGTTGAGAATTATTGGTACTTTCATCAGAATCATCATCTGGTACAAAAATGGCAGACATTTGAGCATCACTGATTTCTTCTTCAGAATCATCATCCCACATTCCCAGCTCTTCCATAATATCTGGTGTTGCTGGTGGTGCAGAAATGACCGGTTCTTCCTCATCTTGAATGGAATCAAGCATCAACGGATGTTCTTCAAATTCGATTACATCAATCGAATTTGAACAGACCTCGGTGGGTGGATGAACTCCATGATGTCTCACAACGGTGAGAACAAAACTTCCAGCTCTGGTAAACCCGCCATCTGAAAGGAATACAAGTTCCTTCATTTCAGGTGTGATTGTCACAGAGTCACCAAAATCAATCACATCAGGTGTATCACACTTAATCTCAAACTGATCACCATTTTCCATCTCATGATCTGTTCGTTGCAGCTCATAGGCTACAGGTTGGTTTGTGGGTAGCTTCTCAGACTTTGTATCAAGTACATCAAAAGTCTGTTCGCCAAGACCAGAAGTAAAAACCTTCCGCATTATTGCTCCTTATTTTGGTGCATTTAAGCACATTGTTTTAGTGCATTTAAGCACATTGTTCAGTTTTAAGTTACTATGTTTAGCCCTTTACGGACCATGTAAGATATCATAAAATAGGAGTTTTGTCAATTAATAATACAATTCAGTATAAAAATAAATATCAGGATAAATCCTGATATTTATTATACTTATTTAACTTTTTCAACAATTTTCTTAAAAATTTGTGAATAGTCCTTTGCTAATGTTGATAGTATTTTTCTGTCTAGTTCTATATTTGTTTTTTTCAACCCATCAATGAAACGACTATAGCTCAATCCACCTAGTCTTGCTGCTGCATTTATGCGTATTTGCCACAAACGCCTGAAATCTCGTTTTTTATTCCTTCGATCTCTATAGGCATGTGCTCCGGCTTTTAGCATTGCAGGTCTTGCAAGACGAATCTTGGATTTTCGTCCCCATTTCATTCCTTTTGTCTTTGAAAGTAGGGATTTTCGTCGTTTTACATGCTGAGTTCCTCTTTTTACTCTTGGCATATTATTTCTTTGGTATCAAGTTATTTACTGCATCCGACAATGTGTCTGAGAATTTCTTACTTCTTCGCTTATTTCGAGTAACTTTTCCAGTATCACGAGCATTGAAATGGTCCTGCCCAGCTTTTCGCTTTAGCACCTTTCCAGTTGCAGTGATTTTTACACGTTTTGACAATGCTTTGTGTGTTTTTAATTTCATATTTAAAACTTTCAAGTCGGCAGAATTTTAGCTGACCATACGTTTTGTGTCAAGCCTTTTCACCTATTTTTACTACTATTAGAGAGAATCTACCACCTTGATATTTAATATGTTGTTCTATCTTTAGTTCGTATTTTGCCTTCAGTGCAACCAGGAACTGATTTAACTTGTCTTGAGCAACGTCTTTATGTGCTTTTTCTCGTCCGCGCATTGGAAGTTCAACCTTTACTTTACAACCTTTATCAAGAAATTTACTTGCTTGATTAATTCTTACTTCAAAATCATGTATACCAATTCGTACAGATAGCCTTACAACTTTCATTTCAACTTCTTTTTGTTGAGCTTTGTGTTTTCTGGCTTCTTTTTCTTTTTGGTATTTAAATTGACCATAGTCAAGTATTTTACATACTGGGGGATTTGCAGTTGGTGCAACCTCAACCAGATCCATTTCCTTTTGTTCAGCCAATTCAATTGCTTTTTCTATGGGCATTTCTCCAAGCATTACCTTATTTTCATCTAAAACCTGAACAACCGGTGCTTTAATCCTGTGATTAGCCCGGTATTTTGAAGTGTGAAATTTAGATTTTCTGCGTCTGTGTCTATGAATTCGCATATGAAATACTGGCTTACTCTAACGAAAAATATGTAAAAAATCAAGCTCTCTGGTATGATCTAGGTGTTATGTCTAATTTAGCAGTAAACAAAAGAGCAAAATTTGATTATGATCTTCAAGAAACTTTTGAGGCTGGATTGGTGTTAACTGGTTCTGAAGTTAAGTCCGCAAAAGCAGGGCATGTGCAGTTAAAAGGTGCGTTTCTTGATATTAAAAGAGGTGAACTGTGGTTAAAGAGTGCTCATATTTCTAAATATGGTCCAGCTGGTATTAATGAAGAGTATGATCCAACACAAGACAGAAAAGTGTTGGTTCATAAGAGGCAATTAAAACGTCTTATAGGTAAGAAGCAAGCTGAAGGACTTACGTTAGTTCCTGTTCGTCTTTATAGGAAAGGAAGTCTTGTAAAGTTGGAGTTTGCCATTGGTCGGGGAAAGAGAAAACATGAGAAGCGTGAGACAATCAAGAAAAGGGAAGTAAATAGACAAATAAGGCAACAAATGAAGGAATGATACATTGACAAAACGTTAAATTTGGTGTACTTTTCGCAGCTGGGGTTGCTCGGATTCGATGGGAGTTTCCGGTACTACAATCAAGTAGA
>JAAZYG010000019.1 GCA_014239775.1 Candidatus Uhrbacteria bacterium
TACAGATTACGACGAGCTTTATGTGTACAAGACCAGTCCTTATTTAGCAGATTCTGATTCGGATGGTTTTGATGACAGGACTGAAATTTTTTCAGGTAATGATCCAAACTGTCCAGAAGGCGATTCTTGTGGTCCGATAGTTGGTGGTGCAGAGGGTGTTGTAGATTCTAAAAAAGAAGATGTACAGAATGTTTTGCAGGTTATGCCTGGTGCAAAAGAGGCATTAAATGCGGGTGCATATGATTTAAATAATCAAGATGATGTAAAAGAGTTATTTAAAAATTTAGGTGTTGATGATATTAGGAAGAGTTTAATTAATTCCGGTGCTTCACAAGAAATGATTGATAGTTTGGATGATGCAACAATTAATAAGTATTTTGATGAAGCAGTGAATGAAATAACATCAGAATCAGAAAGTGATGGGTCAGATGTGGTGGAGAGTGATGATTCTAGTGAATAAAATAATATAATTTTTATGATAAATACTTCAGATATAAAAAAACGTATAGCAACTTCTGTTTTATTAGTGTTTTTTATATTTGGATTGGTTTTTTCTAGTTTATTCGTTTTTGTATCTAGTGCTCAAGCTGATCAGGCTAGTGGTGCAAAAGCAGCGGCAATGGAGGCTGCAAGGGCAGCTTGTCAAGCTGCAGGGATTGGTACGTCCCTAGGTGCTAATCCATCTGACAATTGTCCTGCTGATACAGCAGCAGAGACTGATAAGGTTGCAGATAAAAAGATCGTAAAACCAACAGTTGGTGGTGCTTTGATGCTTGTGCTTTTAAATTTATCCGAGTTTATTGTGCAGCGTCTATCATATGAAGTAGCTGTTTGGGTTGTGGCTGCAGCTTCTGGTGAACAGTCTTTGGTTGAACAAAAAGAGGCTTGGAAGGCTTTTGGTGAGTCGTTCGGACGAGATCTTATCGGGGAGAGTTTGGGGCAGTTATCAGAAAATTTAGTAAATGATACATGGGGAGTAGGCATAGATCTCTGTAGGCCACCAGATTTAGCTTCTTTTTCACTTGCTTTGGGTATTAAACAAGCTTATCAACCGAAGGCTCCAAAATGTGAATTTGATGATATTGTTAATAATTGGGAAACTTTTTATGCTAATAATTTAGCTGGTATAGTTGGTTTGGCGACTGGGGATACATCTGCCGTGGATGTGCAAAATTATATGCTTGGAAAGCTGGGTGAGACATTGAAACCGGGTCAAAATGAGCTTCAGGCAACTATTAAATTAGGTTTTAGAATTCAACATGAAGCAAAAGTAAGGTCAGAGAAATTATTTCAGGAGAAAAAAAATAAAGATTTTAAGCCATTTACAGATGTTATAACTGGAAAAGTAGAGACCCCTTCTAGTCTTGTTGCAAAAAAAGTTGAAAAGGCGACTGTTACAAAAGAAAATCCTCATTCAAAAATAAATGCAGCACAATTGGGAGCTATGGACACAGAGGTGTGGGGTCAGATGGGTATGATGGCTTTATCCACCTTTACAAACACTTTATTAGCTGAAGCTTTAGATAAAATTTATACAGGTTTATTTAGTCCTGATGAGGAGGGTGACCCAATTAATTTTGAGGGTACATTTGATTCTGGGTTGGAAGGAGCAGAAGAAAGGTATTCAAGTATGCTTGTTACATCTCCTTTTACTTTGACAGATTACAATGTTCTTTCAGAATTTATTGTTTGTCCAGTTGGTGGAATTATTAACAGAGCATTAAATAATTGTGTGATGGACACTAGTTTAATGACCGCAATTGCAAGAGGGTCATCGGGTGCTTCTATTACAGTTAAAGAGGCAATAGAGGAGGGTTTGATTAATGGTAATTGGCCTTTGATTAGTCCAGAAGATGCTCGTAATCAAGATCCATATTGCTATACTTATGGTTTTTGTTATGGAAATTTGATTAAATTACGAAAAGCTAGGATTTTACCTGTAGGTTGGGAAATGGCTGCAAAGAAGAATACAGCGTCAACACCATTGACTTTGAATGAAATCATAGAGCAATTTAATAGTTGTAATCAAGATGGTGAGATGGATGGTGAGCATCCGTATTGTCATTTAGTTGATCCAGAGTGGATTTTGCGTTATCCAAAATCTCAATGTAAGGCGTTTGGTAATGGTGAGATAAAATCAAATCACTTGTTAGCAGGTCGTGTTACACAATGCATAGACACACAAAGTTGTATAGGTGAGAATAATAATGGTGAATGTACAGATGGTTACGGTCGTTGTGTAAAGGAGAAAAATGTATGGAGGTTTAGAGGAAAAGAGTGCCCCGCGCAATATGCGACATGTTTAGCTTTAGAGAACACAACAGACAATTCAAAGAAAAATTACTTACTAAATACAGTTGATTTTAGTGTTTGTGGTCAAAGCAGTGCTGGTTGTAGGTGGTATAGGACAAATAAAAACATTGATTACAAAGAAACTGAAGATGACACTTCTGATGATGTTTATGAGTGGATGCCTATAGGTGATAGTTATGATTCAGAAGATAGATCTAATGATTATAAATACCGAACAGGTGGTGGTGGAACACTTCCTAGAGACACCTTTACATATACATCAGCCCCTGGTTTACCAATTAGTTCGGAGTACTACTCATATGAAGATCGTGTGTACTTCAATCGTCAGATAGAAAAATGTTCTGAAGAAGGTGCTGGATGTGCTGAACTAATCTCACAACAAGGTATTGTTTTAAATGCTGTAAATAACGGTAGTTTTGAGGTTGATGAAGATGAAAATGGAGCACCAGATCATTGGATAGGTGTTGCAGGCGGGACAATTGATAATAATATCTCATACAGAGGCGGAAATTCAATGAAATTTACCGGTGCTGGAGATGCGGGGCAATATGTTCCAGTTATTCCTAATCAATTTTATACATATAGTTTTTACGCACACACCACCGTGGCGCCTAAGACAGTAACTTCATCTATAAAATTTTATGATGATAAAGGTTTAGGGCTAGATCCATCAGGATTGTCTTTTGGTGGAGATTGTGTTCCTGCCGGAGGAGTAGATGGTTATGATATCTCAAAATTATTAGAGCAAGACGTGTGGACCAAAGTTTCATGTTCATTTACAACTGTTGAGGATTCTAGTTTGGTACTCTTGTATATATTTGGAGAAAGTTTAAAAATAGACGCTGTTCAGCTTGAATTAGGTGAAAATGCAACTGATTTTGTTTCACGTTATTCATCGTCTTCTGATAAAGAATATATTAAAGTCGCTCCAGATTATCTGAATTGTCGCGGTCTTTCTACTGATCCAAAGGAATGTGCTAATTATGCAACAATGTGTAGTGCACAGCAGGTTGGTTGTAATTTATATACACCATATGATGGTGACCCTGCTGTACCTGCGATAGTATCTGCATTAGATTATTGTCCAAATGAATGTGTTGGTTATGCTGCATTTAAACAAGAAGATACAAGGTATGACAAAGGAAATGATGAAGGTGATGTAAATGGCTTTTTGTACTTTATTCCAGAAAAGTCAGTTGCATGTTCTGAGCAATATGTTGGTTGTGATGGATTTACTAGTCTAGAGGCCTCTGATGCTGGAGGTGAGGGTAGTGAATTTTATACTTATCTTCGAGCATGTTTAACAGATGACATGGCTACAGGAGCTGCAAACAAAACATCGTCAACATACTTTACATGGGAGGGTTCTGATACAGAAGGATATCAATTGAAAACATGGCAATTACTAGAGTCTAATCTAAATGAAGCGCCATGTACCTTATTTAATGTGTCAGGAATAGATGAAGTTGTTTGTTCAGAAACTGTAGCTCATGTTGCCGCTCAAGAAGCAGATGAATCTTGTAATGAGCATGATGATATTTTTGATGAACCAGAATGTCGTGAATTTTTTGATTCAGAGGGAGATACTCATTACAGAATGTTCTCAGATACTGTTACAGTCAGTAATCAATGTGCGCATTATAGAAAGAACGAATCTACTCAGACCGATTGTACTGAAACTCATGGATATTGGGCGGAACAAGGTTTCTGTAGGTATTTCGGATTACCTCAAGAGAGCTTAATGTGTCCTTCTGGACAAGATGGATGTCGTGCATATACAGGTGGTGGTTCACGAAATTCAGTTACTATTTTTGAAGAAAATTTTGAAGGTGGAAATTATAATTCTGTTACACCATGGAAGTCTGCGGGTGCACCAGATATGTTGCTTAGTAATGAATCTGTTGCAACCGATGGGCATTCTTTACGTGTTAGTGCCCCTGCGTCCATTAATGGTATAAGGGTTTTTCATGCTTATCGAAATGCATTAAATACAAACGTTATTTGTGATGAAGATGATCCTACTTGGGTTGCGGATAAGAAAGTGTGTGAAAAAGATGCAGACGGTGATGGTACTATTGATTGTGAAATAAAGGATGGTGAAAATAGTTGTGGTGCATTAACAGATAAATTGATTAATGGAAAGACTTACATGTTGCAGTTTTGGGCAAAGGGAGATGGTGAGTTGTTTTCAGGTTTTGAGTTTAACGGTGGTCTAGGTGATGAAAAAGATTTTGTTAATCCTGTTAATTCAGCTACAGCTGTTGCTGATTTTGAGTCAATTCAATTATCTGGAAGTTGGGAGGTTTATAATTTAGGTCCAATTGATACTTCCTTACCTGCATTTAATGATTTTGATAAAGACACAGTCTTGTTTTTTGCAACAGGAAACGGTGATACTTTTTATATAGATAATATTTCATTAAAACAGGTTGATGATAATATAGCGATAATCAAGGATTCTTGGGTGACACCAGTTTCTTGTGACACAGCACCAAATGGTTCAAATTCACCTCAGTATTATCTTGGTTGTGAAGGTTATTCTGATAAAGATGGTCAAGATGTTTCTTTGTATCAGTTTAGTAATTTATGTTCTGAAAAGGTTGTTGGTTGTGAGGGGTACTATAAAACTCAAAATTCAGAATCACCCTACAAACAGGTTCAAAACGCAAGGTGTCAGTTTGATACAGATGACAATCCTCTTACTAACGAATCTGTACCTGCAGTAACGGATTGTGAAGTTGATTGAAAAACATATTGTACGATTCCATTAAAACAATCTTTTTGTACATTTAGTACAGATGAATTGATTCCAGATCCGATGCCTATTGATGGGAATTTTAAGATTGTTTATGGTCCAGAGACTGTTATTACCAATGCGGATGAACCTGTTTATTTAATAAACAATGGTGATCACAGTTGTTCATCTGAATTTGCAGGTTGTAAGGAATACGGTAAGCCTAAATTTAATAGAGACCATAGTATTGTTGAAAGTTTTGAGTCTGTTTATTTAATAAACAAACCAGTAGATTACGAAAAGATTTTGTGTAACAATGCAGAACTTTTCTGTGAAGAGTACAATCACAAATCAGAAGGCATCTTTTACTTTAAGGAGCCTCTTGATAAAAAGTGTGAATACAAAGCAGGTATTACTATTGGAAATCAAGAGTATAAAGGTTGGTTTAAGTTGGGTAGTTCAGAGCCTTGTTATGGAGAAGATACAAATGGTAATGGAAATATTGAATCAACAGAGGCTTATGTCTTAAACGGTAATTATTTTGGTATTTGGAAAAATGGTGACGCAGAAGATTATGATGGTTGGGTAGGTCAGTGTAAAATTTCGTATGACATGTGTACTGAGTTTATCGATGTTGTTGACACTGAAGGTGGATTGGTTCCAGATGGTGCTTCTTATTACTTTATAAACGATGAGCTACTTGATGATGAAGTTCTTTCATCCACTCAAAGATGTGAGGGTCAGGTTTCACAAAAAGAAGGTTGTGCGATATTTAAAAACACAACAGAAAGTGAGTTGAAATACAATGCAAGTGCAACGTATGTCCTTTCTGTTCATGCAGATTTGTTGTTAAATAGTTCTGTAAATAGTGCAGTTGATCCTATTGATTGTACATTAGACACTGAGTTTGAAGTTTCAGATGCAGCACTAGCAGAGATTAATAGAGGTAGAAACAGTGCAACAGTCAGCCCTTTAAATTTATGTAAGTCAAGGTGTTTGTATGATTCTGAGGGAGATGGTGATGATCCAACAGACAATTTAGCTGAGGGTGATTATTTAGAAACATCAATGACAACATTGGCTGTTAACGGTGAGGATTGGTATGAGAGGTCATGTATTGTAGACAGTGACTGTCCTGTTCTTGATTCTAAATTTGGTAAAGAAGTTAAAGGCTTGTGTTCAACTGATGGTGGTGTGATTCCGTTAAACAACGACTCAAATGAAATCATAAAAGTAAATCGTGA